>NZ_JBEXKC010000039.1:0-15156 GCF_040609475.1 Streptomyces sp. NPDC004667
GGCCCGGCACCGTGCCGGGTCCCGCCGGGGGGCCGGCCGGTCGCGGGGTCGCGCTGGAGCTGCGCGGGATCCGGGCCGGCTACGACGGGGGGAACGTGCTGCGCGGGGTGGACCTCGGCGTGCGGCGCGGGGAGGTGCTGGCCGTGCTCGGGCCCAACGGCGCCGGGAAGAGCACCGCCTGCCGGGTGGCCGCCGGGCTGCTGCCCGCCACGGGCGGGTCGGTCCTCGTGTCCGGGCGGGACGCCACGCGCGACGGCCCCGTACGCCGTGCGCGGGCCGGGGTGCTGCTCGCGCCCGAGGGACGGGGGATCTTCCCGGCGCTCACCGTCGAGGAGAACCTCGCCCTGCACCTGGAGGACCCCGGGGAGCGGCGGGCCGCCTACGAGCGTTTCCCCCGGCTCGGGGAGCGGCGCACGGTGGCCGCCGGGGCCCTGTCGGGCGGGGAGCAGCAGATGCTGTCGCTGGCCCCGCTGTTGCAGCGTCCGCCGGCGGTGCTGATCGCCGACGAGCCCTCGCTCGGCCTCGCGCCGCGCGTCGTGGAGGAGGTGTACGGGCTGCTCACCGAGCTCCGCGGGGCGGGTTGCGCGGTGCTGCTGGTGGAGGAGAGGGCCGACGCCGTGCTCGGGATCGCCGACCGCGTGGCCTTCCTCGCCCGGGGCCGGGTCTCCTGGTGCGGTCCGCGGGCCGAGGTGGACGCGGAGCGGCTCACCGAGGCCTACCTGGGGGTGGCGCGGTGAGCGGGTACGTGTTCGAGGCGCGGGGGGTCGGCGTGCGGTTCGGCGGGGTCCGGGCCCTGACCGGGGTGGACCTCGGGGTCCGGGCCGGAGAGGTGTGCGGGCTGATCGGGCCGAACGGGGCCGGGAAGACCACCCTGTTCGACGTGCTGTCGGGGATCCGGCGGCCGGACCGGGGGCGGACGCTCCTGGACGGGGTGGACGTCACCCGCCGTTCCCCCGTGTGGCGGGCCCGGCACGGCGTGCGCCGGACCTTCCAGCGCCGGCAGTTGTTCGGGCAGCTGAGCGTGGCCGACAACGTGCTCGTCGCCCAGGAGTGGCGGGGCGGCGGGGGCGGTCTGGCCGCCGACCTGCTGGCCGCGCCGGGCCGGCGGGCCCGGGAACGGGACCGCCGGGAGCGGGGCGAGGAGCTGCTGGAGGAGTGCGGGATCGGGGCGCTGGGGCCCGCGTACCCGGGCGGGCTGCCGGCCGGGCGGGCCCGGATGGTGGAGCTGGCCCGGGCGGTGGCCGACCGGCCGCGGGTGCTGCTGCTCGACGAACCCGCCTCGGGGCTGTCGGGGACGGAGCGGGAGCGGCTCGCCGCGGTGGTGCGGAGGCTGGCCGGGGAGGAGGGCTGCGCCGTGCTGCTGGTCGAACACGACGTGGCCTTCGTGATGGAGCTGTGCGCGCGGGTGGTGGTCCTGGACCTCGGTACGGTCCTCGCCGGAGGAACGCCTGCCGAGGTCCGGGCGAACCCGCTGGTGCGGGAGGCGTACCTGGGACCGCGCTGAGCCGGGGGCCGGGGGCGGAAGCGCGAGTGGCCGCAACCGGGGCTGGGGGCGGGACGGCGGTCCGGGTCCCGGTGCGCCTGCCGGCGGGGACGCCGGGCGCGGCGGTCCCCACGGCGCCGCGGACGCGGGGCCGAACGGGCCCGGCGGGGACACCGCGTGCCCGGTCGGGCCCCGGGCCGGAAACGGGAGCGGTCGGGCCCCGGGCCGGGGCTCGGGGTCCCCGGAGGCCCGGTACCGGTCCGGGGCCCGGTGCCGAACCGGGAGCCGAGGCCGGACCAGGGCCCGGGGCCCGGTGCCGTTCCGGGAGCCGAGGCCGGACCGGGGCCCAGGGCCCGCTGCCGTTCCGGGGGCAGGACCGGGGCCCGGGGCCCGCTGCCGTTCCGGGAGCCGAGGCCGGACCAGGGCCCGAGGCCGAACCAGAGCCGGGCCCGGGCCCGCCCCCCGGGCCGGGCCCGGTGGGGCCGGGGCGGAGTGGGGGCGGTGGCGGGAATAGGGGGTCGGGGCGGCCGGTTGTCGCCCCTCGTACGCCGTGGCACGGACCACACCGCACCGACCCCGAGGGAACGACCAGACGTGAACCAGGTCCCCAGCATCAGGCTCAACAACGGCACGGCCATGCCCCGGCTCGGCTTCGGCGTCTGGCAGGTCCCGGACTCCGAGGCCGAGCGGGCCGTCGGCACGGCGCTGGAGGCCGGATACCGGAGCATCGACACGGCGGCGATCTACGGCAACGAGCGCGGCACCGGCCGCGCCGTGGCCGCGTCCGGGGTGCCGCGCGGGGAACTGTTCGTCACCACCAAGCTGTGGAACGGGCCGAAGCAGCGCTGGGGCCGGGACCAGGTGCTGCGTGCCTTCGACGACTCGCTCGACAAGCTGGGCCTCGACCACCTCGACCTGTACCTGATCCACTGGCCGCGCCCGATGCGCGACGACTTCCTCGCCATCTGGAAGACCTTCGAGGAGATCGCGGCGTCCGGACGGGCCGGGGCGGTCGGCGTGTCGAACTTCCGCCCGGCGGACCTGGAGCGGCTCCGCGGCGAGAGCGATCTCGTCCCGGCGGTGAACCAGATCGAGCTGCACCCGCTGTTCCCGCAGGAGGAGCTGCGGGCCCTGCACGCCTCCCTCGGCATCGTCACCGAGGCCTGGTCCCCGCTCGGCCAGGGCAAGGAGCTGCTGACCCTTCCCGCCGTCGCCGCCGTCGCCGCCCGGCACGGCCGCAGCGCCGCGCAGGTGGTGCTGCGCTGGCACCTGCAGCTCGGCAACGTCGTGATCCCCAAGTCCGTGACGCCCTCCCGGATCCGGGAGAACCTGGACGTGTTCGGCTTCGAACTGGACGCCGCGGACCTCGCGGAGCTGTCCGCCCTCGGTGCGGGCGGGGCGGGCCGCCGCATCGGTCCGGACCCGGCCGTCTTCGACGTCTGAGGGGCGGGCACGTGAACCTCGTGGACGGGGTCTACCGGATCCGCAACGTGGACAGCGGCCTGGTGCTGCAACTGGAGGGCGCCTCCCGGGTTCGGGTGGGCCCGGACGGGCCGCCCGCGCCGGCCGCCGCACGCCGGTGGCGGATCTCGCCGGTGCACAGCGGCGGCGGGATCTTCCACGTCGTGAGCGAGGACAACGGACGGCGCCTGGACGTGGCGAACGCCTCGACGGACAGCGGGGCCCGGGTGCAGGTGTGGCGGGCCAATGCCTTCGGGGCGCAGGAGTGGCTGGTCGAGGAGCACCTCGACGACCCGGGGGTGGTGTCGTTGGTCGCGTGCATCAGCGGGCTGCCGCTGGAGGCCGACGCCGAGGGCCGGGCCCGGCAGGGCGAGGACACCGACTCCCCGTCCCAGTGGTGGCGGCTGGAGCCGGCGTGAGCCCGTGTCAGACGCGTACGAAGCTCCGTACCCGGTACGCCGGCTCCGGGCGCGCGACGTCCTGGCCGGGCAGCGCGGCCAGCCGGGCCGCCAGCTCGTGCGGGCTGGTCCCGCGCGGGCGGATCCGGGAGGCGTAGCGGCCGGCGAGCAGGTCGGCGGCGGCCCCGCGCGGGGTGCGGCCCTGGCCGTGGCCGGTGAACCGGGTCTCCCGGTCCGGGCGCAGGCCCGCGCGGGCGGCGTGCTCCTCGACCTCCGGCGAGGCGTCGGCGGGGGCGGCCGTCAGGTGCGGTGCGAGCAGCGCGTCGATGTCGCTGCCCACGTCGTGGGCGGCGTCCTTGTCCACGGTGGTGACGAACACCCCGCCGGGGCGCAGCACCCGCCCCGCCTCCGCGATCACGGCCGCCGCCGTGCCGGGGCCGCGCAGCAGGTGCAGCAGCCAGACGGCGCTGACCGCGTCGAGCGAGGCCGGGCGCACGGGGAGCCGGGTGCCGGAGGCGAGGACGGCCCGGACGCCCCGCCGTGCCGCCATCGAGGCCATGCCGTACGAGGCGTCCGCGCCCAGGACCGTCAGGCCGGGGCGGGTGAGCCGGGTGGTGACGATGCCGGTGCCGCAGCCGAGGTCGAGCAGGGTGCGGGCGTGCGGCGGGAGCAGGCCGAGGACCGCCGCGGCGGCGGCTCCGGCGCGCGGGACGCCGCCGCGCGTGGCGTCGTAGGCCTCGGCTTCGGCGTCGTAGTCGAGCAGCGCGGCAGCGTCCGGCATCAGCTCGCGCCGTGGGCGGGTGCGAGGGATTCGACGCGTTCGGCGAGGTCGAAGTCCTTCTCGGTGACCAGGCCTCCGGCGTCGTGGCTGTTCACCGACAGGCGCACGGTGTTGTAGCCGAGGGTGAGGTCCGAGTGGTGGTTCAACTCGTCCTGCACCACGGTGATGTGGGAGACCAGCGCGCCGGCGGCCCGGTGCGTGGCCAGTCGGTAGGTGCGGACGAGGTGGTCGTCCTCGAAGGCCCAGCCGGGGAGTTCCCGCAGCCGGTCCTCGATCTCCTTCTGCGAAAGCGGTTCGCTCGGCATCCGCGTTCTCCTTCCCCGTGACGTGTGGTCAGTTTCCCACAGCTGCGCCGGATCGAACCTTTCGCGCCATAGTGCGACCGGGTGCTCCCGCGCGCTTCCGGGCCCCCGGGCCGGCGCCCTATGCTCCTGCGCCGGACAGGCGTTACCACTGGTAACAAGGAGGCGGGGCATGGCGGCTCGTACGGGCGGTTCCAGGCGTGCGTTCATCGCGGGCGCGGCGGCGACCACGGCGGGCGCCCTGTCGGCCGCGGGGGCGGGCACCGCGCGGGCGGACGCGGGCTCCGGCACGGGACGGGCGGCGGACCGGCGCACCGTCGCCGTCCTCGGCGGCGGGGTGGCCGGGATGACCGCCGCGCACGAGCTCGCCGAGCGCGGGTACGCCGTCACCGTGTACGAACGCCGGGCACTCGGGGGCAAGGCCCGCAGCATGGACGTCCCCGGCAGCGCCCGGGGCGGGCGGCGCCCGCTGCCGGCGGAACACGGGTTCCGCTTCATCCCCGGCATCTACCGCAACCTGCCCGACACCCTGCGGCGCATCCCCTTCCCCGGCAACGCCAACGGAGTGTGGGACAACCTCGTCGCCCCCCGCGAGATGATGTTCGCCCGGTCGGGCGGACGCGAGGACCTGCGCGCCCCGATCCCCTGGCCCGGCCACTCCCCCGCCCCGCTGACGCCCGAGGAGATCGGCCGCGCCCTGACCGGGATCCTCCAGACGCTGGCGCGGCTGCCCGCGCACGAGACGGCGTACTTCGTCAACCGCGTGCTCGTCTTCCTCACCAGCTGCGACGAGCGCCGCGAGGAGGTGTGGGAGCGCACCCCGTGGTGGGAGTTCACCCGGGCGGCGCAGATGTCGACCGAGTACCAGCGCATCCTGGCGATCGGCGTCACCCGCAACATCGTGGCCACCAAGGCCGAGGAGGCCTCCACCCGTACGGTGGGCACCCTGGGCGAGGCCTTCGTCTTCAACCTCCTGGGGCGCGGCGCCGACGGCCCGCCGGACCGCATCCTCAACCTCCCCACCAACGAGGCCTGGATCACCCCGTGGGAGACCCATCTGCGCTCCCTCGGAGTGGAGTTCAGGATCGGCTGGACCGTCGAGGAGGTCCGCTGCGAGGCCGGCCGGGTCAGCGGGGTCTCGGTGCTGGAGCCGTCCGGGGCGCGCCGTACGGTCACCGCCGACCACTACGTCAGCGCGCTGCCCGTCGAACACGCCCGCCGCACCTGGAGCCCGGCCCTGCGGGCCGCGGACCCGATGCTGGGGCGCTGCGACGCGCTCCGGACGGACTGGATGACCGGCATCCAGTTCTACCTCACCGAACGCGCCCCGCTCGTCCACGGACACCTCAACTGCATCGACTCCCCCTGGTCGTTGACGGCGATCCAGCAGGCCGAGCACTGGCCCTCCCGCGACTTCGCCGCCGACTACGGCGACGGGACGGCCGTGGACTGCCTGTCCGTGGACGTCTCCGAATGGGACAGGCCCGGGATCCTGTACGGGAAGACGGCCAAGGAGTGCACGCGCGAGGAGGTGGCCCGCGAGGTGTGGGCGCAGCTGAAGGCCTCCCTGAACGACACCGGGGCCGCTCCGCTCCGGGACGCCGCGCTGCACTCCTGGTTCCTGGACCCGGGTGTCGACGGCCTCGGTACGCCGCACCCCACCAACCAGGACGAGCTGCTGATCCATCCCACCGGCACCTTCCACAACCGGCCGAGCGCGGGAACCCGCGTCCCCAACTTCTTCCTCAGTGGCGACTACGTGGCGGTCGACATCGACCTGGCGACGATGGAGGGCGCGAACGCCTCGGCCCGCGCGGCGGTCAACGCCCTGCTGGACCGGGAGGGTTCGGCGGCCGGGCGGTGCACCGTCACCGGCCTCTACCGGGCCCCCGAGCTGGAGTCCGCCAGGCGCCACGACCTGTGGCGCCACCGTCTCGGGCTGCGGAACGTCCTCGACCTGGGCTGAGCGGGCCGGGATACCGTCCGGGTATGACGACGGCGAGTGTGGGAATGCTGCTGCGCACCTGGCGGGAGCGGCGCGGGATCAGCCAGCTGGAGCTGGCGGGCCGCGCCGACTCCTCGTCCCGGCACATCAGTTTCGTGGAGAACGGCCGGTCCCGGCCGAGCGAGGAGATGGTGCTGCGGCTCGCGGACCACCTCGACGTGCCGGTGCGGGACCGCAACGCCCTGCTGCTGGCGGCCGGTTACGCGCCCCGGTACGCGCACACCCCGCTGGACGCGCCCGCCATGGGCGCCCTGCGCGCGGGCATGGAGCAGCTGCTGACCGGCTACGAGCCGTACCCGGCACTGGTGGTGGACGGGACGTACACGGTGGTGGCGGCCAACCGGGGCATCGCGATGCTGCTGGACGGGATGCCCGAGGACCTGCTGGAGCCGCCGCTGAACGCCATGCGGCTGACCCTGCACCCGCGCGGGCTGGCCCCCCGGATCCGCAACCTGCGCCAGTGGCGCGGCCACCTGCTGGCGCAGATGGAGCGGCAGATCGCGCTGGCGCGCTCCGAGCCGTTGCGCGCCCTGTACGAGGAGGTGGCGGCGTACCCGCCGCCGCCGGAGCCGGAGCCGGGGCCCGGCGCGCCCCGGCCGGGCGGCGCGGACGGCGGGGAGGCCGGCGAGGAGCCGGTCCCGTACATCGCGCTGCCCCTGCTGATCGAGCACGACGGGCACCTGCTGTCCTTCGTGTCCTCGATCTCGACCTTCAACACGCCGCTGGACGTGACGGTCGCCGAGCTGGCCATCGAGACCTTCCTCCCGGCCGACCCGGCGACGGTGAAGTACCTGCGTTCACTGGCTCCCTGAGCCGGCCGCGCGCAGCGCCAGCTGCTGGAGCAGCGCGAAGCAGGCGACGACGAGCGCCTGTGCCGGGATCCACACCGCGCCGGCCGTGGTGGGGGAGAACCAGAGGGCGAGCGAGAGCAGGCTGAGGGCCGTCCAGGCGTAGTTGGCCTCGATGACGAACTTCACCGGGAGGACCGGCGGGCGGCGGCGCGAGGCGAGCCACCCGACGCCCGCGCCGTACGCCGTGAGGAGGAGGCCGAGTTCCAGCAGGGTCGGTCCGGCGATGCCGAGCAGCCGGCCGAGGGGGGCGCTGAAGACGGCGTAGGCGAGGCCGTTGCCGGTGGTGACCACGGCGTCGAGGGCGAGGAAGCGGCGCAGCGCGGTCCGCGGGACGGTGGTGCGGGCGAAGCCGGCGAACAGGGTTGCGGACATGGCGGATCAGCCTCCGTCGAGGTCGGTCGGTGTGGTCGGGGTGCGGGTCCCGGAGCCGAGTGCGCGGCCCCGGAGCCCGTGGACCCCACTGTGCCCGCGCACCGGAAGGGGGTCGATTACCTCCGGGGTCATGGCGGGGTGCGGGTGTGCCCGGCCGGGGACCGGCATTCGGGGAGGCGCTGGTTGGGGGGCGGGGACGGCGGCTAGGCTGCGCTGAAAACAAACTGATCGAACGTCTTGTCGACATATGGAGAATGACCCCGTGCGAGCCGCCGCCCGGCCCCACCCCGTCGGGGGTGAGGCGTCATGAGGACCACACGGACCATGCGTGGGCTCGGCGCCGACCTGCTGGCCGGTACGCGGATCACCCGGCCCACCGACGCCGCCGGGATCATCGGCGCCCTCTGTGCCGCCTTCGAGCGTCGGCGCGCCGGACGGCCGGTCGACTTCCACTTCGCCCCCTTCCCCCCGGACTCGGCCAGCGGACTGTGGCTGGACCTGGACGACCGCGACCTGATCGTCATCGAGGCGCACACCCGCCCCGAGCACCAGCTCGTCATCGCCTGCCACGAGCTGTGGCACGTGGAGGAGGGGACCTCCTTCGACCTCGGTCCGGGCATGACGGTCGCCGCCCGCCTGACGGGGCGCCACGGCTGCCTGGCCGGACTCGTGGAGTCCGAGGCCGGGCTGGCCTCGGTGATCCGGCAGGCCGCCGCCCGGGCCGACCTGGGGGATCCGGCGGAGATCCGGGCCGAGACCTTCGGCCTGCACCTGGGCAAACTCCTGCGGCCCTACCTCCGGGGCCCCCGGGAGGAGCGGCTCCCCGAGGCGATCGAGCGCATCAGCAGCTCGCTCGGCTGGGGAAGCCCCACGCCCCGCCGGTGACCCGCGCCCCCGCCGGCCGCCGTCCCCACGCGCCGCTGCCCCGGCCGCGGCCCCAGACAGAGAGCCCGCCACGATGAACCAGTCCTCCGCGCCCCGCCACGCCGTCGTCATCGGCGGCAGCCTGATCGGCCTCCTCGCGGCCGCCGTACTGGCCGAACACGCGACGGTCACCGTCATCGAGGCGGACGTGCTGCCCGAGGGCCCGGCACCGCGCCGGGGACTCCCCCAGGCCCGCCACACCCACCTGCTCTGGTCGGGCGGGGCACGTGCCTTCGAGCGGATCCTGCCCGGCATCACCGCCGACTGGACGGGCGCGGGCGCCCTGCGCCGCAGTCTGCCCACCGACCTGGCCACCATGACCGCGCAGGGCTGGATCCCGCGGTGCGGGGAGAAGCAGTTCAACATCTCCTGCAGCCGCGACCTCCTCGACTCGGTGGTCCGCGCCCGGGTGACGCGCCTCGACGGGGTCCGCGTCCTCCAGCGGAGCCGGGTCAGCGGCCTGGAAGGCACCGCGGCCCGGATCACCGGCGTCCGGGTCGACACCCCCGAGGAGCGGGACCGGCCGGTGACCGCCGACCTCGTGGTCGACGCGAGCGGACGCGGTTCGCGGGCCACGGCCTGGCTCGGGGCGCTCGGCGTGAGCGGCATCCGGCAGTCCGAGGTCGACTCCGGTCTCGTCTACGCGACGCGGCTCTTCGAAGCCCCGGCCGGGGCGCACGCGGCGGGGTTCCCCATCGTCAACGTGCAGTCCGATTCCCGCGTGCCCGTACCCGGGCGGACGGGCACGATCGTGCCCATCGAGGACGGCCGGTGGCAGGCCACCCTCTCCGGCACCCGGGGCGGCGAGCCGACCGGGGACCCCGACCGGTTCGTCCCCTTCGCCAAGGGGCTGCGGGACCCGGTCGTCGGCGATCTGCTGGAGGGCAGGAAGCCCCTGTCGGACGTCGCCGTCACCCGGGGCAACGCCAACCGCCGCGTCTTCTTCGAGAAGGCGGAGCTGCCCGACGGCTTCTTCGCCGTCGGCGACGCCGTCGCCACCTTCAACCCGCTGTACGGGCAGGGCATGTCGGTCGCCGCGCAGGGGCTGCTGGCCGTACGGGACCTGCTGCGGGCGAAGGGGCTCGGCCACCCCGGCATCGGCCGCGCGGCACAGCGGGCGCTCACCCCGCAGGTGAGCACCGCCTGGGAGCTCGCCACGACGCAGGACATCCGTTACCCGGGGGCCACCGGCATGGAGCCGCGGCCCGGGGCCGGGCTCCTCGACGCGTACGTCGGCCGGCTGATGACGGGCGCCACCACCGACGAGGTGCTCACCGCGGCCCTGTTCGACGTCATCACCATGAGCGACGCGCCGGCCCGCTGGCTGCGCCCGTCGGTGCTCTGGCACGTGCTGCGCGCTTCGGACCGGGGCGCCTCCCCGGTGCCGCCGCTCACCGCGGCGGAGCGGGCCCTCGGCGGGCTCTCCCCGGCGCCCGGACCGGCGGACCGGGCGAACCCGGCCGACCCGGCGGCGGACCCGGCGGACCCCGTCGACCCCCTCGGGCAGAGCCGGTGAGCGGCGGGATCCTGGTGCAGCTGCCGGGGATCCTGATGGTCCTGGCGCTGCTGATCAAGGCCCCGAGCATGCGCCGGGACTGGGACCAGCCCCTGAACCGGACCGCGTGCGCGCTGCTCCTCCTGGGCGCCCCCATCAACTTCCTGGCGTCGCCGCCGACGATCTCGGCGGTCAACCGCTTCACCGGCGTGGTCAACTTCTCCGCGCCGCTGGTGTTCTGCCTGGCCACGCTGTTCTCCGGGGCGTGCGTCGTCCTCGTCCTGCAGTGGCGCGGCGGGCCGCCCGCGGCCGTGCGACGGGCCACGCGGCGGACGATCGCCGTCTTCGGCGCGGCGGCCGTCGCGATCGTCGCCCTGTTCGTGATCGGCGACGCGCCGGTGGAACGGCTCCAGGACCTGGACACGTACTACGCCACGACGCCCTGGATCCGCGAGATGATCGTCTGCTTCCTGGTGGCGCACACCGTGGGCACCTCGGTGCTGACCTGGCTGTGCGGGAAGTGGCTGTGGCGTGCGGACCGCTCGCTGCGCCCGTTGCGCAGCGGGCTGGCCCTGATCGTGCTCGGCGGGGCGCTGGACCTGTCCTACCTCGCGGCCAAGTGGGCCTCGGTGGCCGCCCGCTGGGCCGGCCGCGACTGGGTGCACCTGTCCACGGACGTGGCGCCCCCGCTGGCCGCCGCGGCCGGTGCGATGGTCGGGGCGGGGTTCATCGTGCCCCTGGCCGGCGGCTCGGAGGCCTGGCGGGACTTCAGCCAGTACCGCAGGCTGCGGCCGCTGTGGAAGGCGCTGCGCGGGTTCGCGTCCCGCAACGTGACGACGGTCCCGCTGACCTGGTGGTCACCGGTGGGGATCCGGCTGGTCCACCGCGAGTCGGTGATCGACGACGGGCTGCTGGCCCTGGCCGGCTGGTTCGACCCCGAGGTGCGTACGGCGGCGTACGGGGCCGCGCGCCGGCAGGGCCTGGACGAGCCGGCCGCCTCGGTGGTGGCGGACGCCGCCATGCTCGCCGCGGCCTGCCGGCTGCGGGCGGCCGCCGACCGGGACGGCGCCGGCGGCCCCGCGGCCGGTGCGGGGCGGGGCGACTCCGGCCGGCACCGGCTGGAGTCCCAGCCGCTGACGGCGCTCGCCCGGGAGTTCCGCGCGTCCCCGATCGTGGCGGCGGCCCGCCGGGGAGCGCTGGCGGCGGGCTGAGCCGGCCGGCGGCGCCCGACGGGACCGGAGGGGCCGGCCGGGCGCGGTGCCCCCCTCCGCAGCCCCGCGCGGAGTACGGCGAACGCCCCGGACCTGAGGGTCCGGGGCGTTCGCCGTACTCCGTACGCCGTCGCGGGCGGTGGGGGTCAGAGGGCCGCGAGGTCCAGGCCGGCCTGCGCCGCCGCGGCCTGCACCGTCTGCTCCAGCAGGACGGCGATGGTCATCGGGCCGACGCCGCCGGGCACCGGGGTGATCAGGGAGGCGCGGGCGGCGGCCGACTCGAAGTGGACGTCGCCGACGTTGCCCTCGTTGTAGCCGGCGTCGAGCACGACGGCGCCCGGCTTGATGTCCTCGCCGCGGATGAACTCGGCCTTGCCCACGGCGGCCACGAGTACGTCGGCCTGGCGCACGATCGAGGGCAGGTCCACGGTGCGGGAGTGACAGTAGGTGACCGTGGCGTTGCGCTCCAGCAGCAGCATGCCGGCCGGCTTGCCCAGGATGGCGCTGCGCCCGACGACGACGGCGTGCTTGCCGGTGAGGTCGACGTCGTAGGCCTCCAGGAGGCGCATGATGCCGCCGGGGGTGCAGGAGACGAAGCCCGGCAGCCCGAAGCCCATGGCGGCGAAGGAGTGCATGGTGACCCCGTCGACGTCCTTGCCCGGGGCGATGGCCTCGAAGGCGGCGCGCTCGTCGATGTGGTGCGGGACGGGGTGCTGGAGCAGGATGCCGCTGATCTCCGGGTCCTCGGAGAGCTCGGTGAGGGCCGCGACCAGCTCCTCCGTGGTGGTGGAGGCGGGCAGCTCCACGTGGCGGGAGGTGATCCCGGCCTTGGCGCAACGGTTCTGCTTCATGCGCACGTAGGTGACGGACGCGGGGTCCTCGCCGACGAGGACGGTGGCGAGGCAGGGCGCGGTGCCGGTGCGCTCGGTGATCTTCGCCGCGAGCGCGGCGGTCTGCTCGGAGATGCGGCGGGCGAGGGCGGTGCCGTCCATCAGCTGGGCAGTGGCGGTCGTCATGGGGTCTCCTGAACGTCGCTGCGGATCGCGGATCGCGGATCGCCCAGGCGCGCGGCAGTCGACGTACGGAGGTGGGTACGCCGGGCCGCTCCCCGGTGGTGATCCACCCGAACGCCAGTCACGGCCCGCCGCACAGTCTAGTCGACATATCCGGTGGTCCGCCGGGGCCCGACCTGGGACGATCGGGGCATGACGCGCACTTTCGACCATCTCGTCGCCGAGGCCGAGACCGTCTCCGTGGACGGCTGGGACTTCTCCTGGCTGGACGGCAGGGCCACCGAGCAGCGGCCCTCCTGGGGGTACCAGCGACTGCTGGCCGAGCGGCTGGCACGGGTCGGGTCCGTCCTGGACGTCCAGACCGGCGGGGGCGAGGTGCTGGCGGGCGCGGGCCCCCTTCCTCCGCTGGCGGCGGCCACGGAGTCCTGGCCGCCGAACATCGACCGGGCGACCCGGCTGCTGCACCCGCTGGGCGCGGTGGTGGTGGCCGACGCCGACGAGCCGCCGCTGCCCTTCGGCGACGAGGCCTTCGAGCTGGTCACCAGCCGGCACCCGGTGACCATCTGGTGGGAGGAGATCGCGCGGGTGCTGACACCGGGCGGGACGTACCTCTCGCAGCAGGTCGGACCGGCCAGCGTGTTCGAGCTCGTCGAGTACTTCCTCGGCCCGCAGCCGCAGGAGGTGCGCCGCGCCCGCCACCCCGACGACGCGGTCGCCGACGCCACGAAGGCGGGCCTGGAAGTCGTCGATCTGCGCTCCGAGCGGCTGCGGACGGAGTTCCACGACATCGGAGCCGTGATCTACTTTCTCCGGAAGGTGATCTGGATGGTGCCCGGCTTCACGGTCGGGCAGTACCGGGACCGGCTGCGCGAGCTCCACGAACGGATCGAGCGCGAGGGCCCGTTCGTCGCGCACACCGCCCGTTTCCTGATCGAAGCTCGCAAAACGGACTGAGGTCGGACCGGCGGAATGTGTGGATCCGGTGCGGACGGATCCACGCCGGATCGGTTGCGCGGCCACAGCGTGGCGCAGGTCACTCAATTCAGCGCGTAACGAATCGACTCGGGCATGCGATGAACCGACAGGTGTCCTCGCGCGGCCCCGGAATACAGACCCCCCTCGGGTCTGTTTCCCGAGTTCGCGCGATGATGTCCCGCCCATCCCTTATCTGTTCGCAACGAGAGGCTCCTTGTGTCGCTCAGCCCGTCCCGTACGTTCCCTCCGGAGATCGCCGAATCGGAGGCCCTCGTCGCGCTCGTCGAGCGCGGCCGCGAGCAGGGTCACATCAACGGTGACGATGTGCGCCAGGCCTTCGAGGCCGGCCGCATCCCGGTGGACCAGTGGAAGCGGGTCCTGCGCAGCCTGAACCAGGTCCTGGACGAGGAGGGTGTCGCCCTCCACGTCAGCGCCGCCCCCGCCACCAAGGCCGCCGCCAAGAAGCCCCGCAAGGCGGCCGCCGCCCCCGCCCGTACCGTGACGAAGAAGGCCGTCGCCCCGCCGCGCCCCATCGGCGCGCGCAAGGCCTCGGCCACGGCCCCCGCCACCGCGGCGGCGATATCCGCTCCGTCGGCCGCCGCCACCGGGGACGAGGCGACGGCCGAGGCCGCCGCCGAGCCGAAGAAGCGCACGGTCAAGAAGACCGCCGCCAAGAAGGCCACGGCCACCAAGAAGACCGCCGCCACCAAGAAGGCCGGCGCCAAGGACGCGGACGACGCCGAGAACCCGGGCGCCGAGGGCGAGGACTGGGCAGTCGAGGACCTCGCCGACGAGGCCGAGGAGGAGACGCCCAAGGCCGCCGGAACCCAGGGCTTCGTCCTGTCCGACGACGACGAGGACGACGCCCCGGCGCAGACCGTCATGGTCGCCGGTGCCACCGCCGACCCCGTCAAGGACTACCTGAAGCTGATCGGCAAGGTGCCGCTGCTCAACGCCGAGCAGGAGGTCGAGCTCGCCAAGCGCATCGAGGCGGGTCTCTTCTCCGAGTACAAGCTCGAAGAGGAGGAGGACCACAAGCCCGCGTTCAAGCGCGAGCTGGAGATCCTCGTCGAGGACGGCCGCCGGGCCAAGAACCACCTGCTGGAGGCCAACCTCCGCCTCGTGGTCTCGCTGGCCAAGCGCTACACGGGCCGCGGCATGCTCTTCCTGGACCTGATCCAGGAGGGCAACGTCGGTCTGATCCGCGCCGTGGAGAAGTTCGACTACACCAAGGGCTTCAAGTTCTCCACGTACGCGACCTGGTGGATCCGGCAGGCGATCACGCGTGCCATGGCCGACCAGTCGCGCACGATCCGCATCCCCGTCCACATGGTCGAGATCATCAACAAGCTGGCGCGCGTCCAGCGCCAGATGCTCCAGGACCTCGGCCGCGAGCCCACTCCGGAGGAGCTGGGCAAGGAACTCGACATGACCCCCGAGAAGGTCATCGAGGTCCAGAAGTACGGTCGCGAGCCGATCTCCCTGCACACCCCCCTGGGTGAGGAGGGCGACAGCGAGTTCGGTGACCTCATCGAGGACTCCGAGGCGGTCGTCCCGGCCGACGCGGTGTCCTTCACCTTCCTCCAGGAGCAGCTCCAGTCCATCCTGGGCACGCTCTCGGAGCGCGAGGCGGGCGTCGTGTCCATGCGCTACGGCCTCAACGACGGGCAGCCGAAGACCCTGGACGAGATCGGCCGCGTGTACGGGGTCACCCGTGAGCGCATCCGCCAGATCGAGTCCAAGACCATGTCGAAGCTGCGCCACCCGTCGCGTTCGCAGGTGCTGCGCGACTACCTCGACTGAGTCGGCCGCCGGGCCCGCGGGCCCGGTGGCGGAACGCGGGATCCCCCGCCCCGGCCCACGCGCCGGGGGACGCGGTGCCGGC
>NZ_JBEXKC010000039.1:15166-76895 GCF_040609475.1 Streptomyces sp. NPDC004667
CCCCGGGGGCCGCCCCAAACCCCCCCCCGCGGCGCCCGCGGGCCCGGGGGCCCGGGGGGGGCACCGCGCACCCCCGCGCCGTTCCCACGGCGCGGGCTTCCGCGTTCCGGCCGCGCGCCTCAGGCGGCGGGGTGTTCCAGCATGTGTTTCAGCTTCTCCTCGCCCCGGGGCATCTCCTTGCGGGCGTACGGCCGCACCAGGAGCGGGACGAGGGCCCTGCCGACGCCGTGGCCCTCGAAGTCCATGGCGAGGGTCACCCGGGAGCGCCGGCCGTCTCCGAGGGGTTCGATGGTGCCCCGCACGTCGGGCCGTACGGGGCCGTCGATCCCGTGCAGGTGCCAGCTCCTGGGCGGGTCCAGCTCCAGGAACTCGATGGTCGCGGGGAACTCCCGCTTGCCGATCCGCCGGGTGATCTCGACCCGGGAGCCGACGTGGACCGGCATGTCGCCCAGCGGGTGGACCGACACCGCGCTGTCCTGCCATTCCGGCAGGTGCGTCGGGTCCGTCACGTAGGAGTAGACCTCCGCCGGGCTGCGGGAGATGTCGATGGTTTCTCTGATCGCCGACATGGCGACCCCCTTGCGACCCCCTGGGCGGTCCCCTCTGACCACGCTACTCCGCAGGTCAGGCGGGGAGCCGGTGCTTGCGGGCGGCCATCAGCGCGTAGAGCAGCACGCCCGCGAAGAGGAAGAGCACGCCCTGGTAGACGGCCGCGTAGCCGGATCCGGCGACCAGCCACATCGAGAAGGCGAAGGCCAGGGCGGCGAGGACGGCGTCGCGCACCAGCTGCCCGCGCCGGACCCGCTCGCTCCGGCCGGAGGCCAGGAAGTAGAGCTGCGCGGCGGTGGACAGCAGGTAGGGGACGGTGGCGGTGAAGGTGGTGACGAGCACCAGCATCTCGAAGACGCCCCCGGAGCCGGCCGTGTAGTTGTAGACGGTCAGCGCGGAGGCCAGCCCGGTCGTGACCAGGACGCCGACCACCGGGACCCCACGCCTCTTCGTCTCGAAGACCTTCGGGAAGAGCCCGTCCCGGGCGGCGGCGTACGGGGTCTGCGCGCTGAGCAGGGTCCAGCCGTTGAGCGCGCCGACCATCGAGATCACCGCGGCGCAGGCGACGGCCGTGCCGCCCCAGGTGCCGCCGAACATCGCGTTGACGGCGTCGGAGAAGGGGGCCTGGGAGGAGACCAGCTTCTCGTGGGCGACCAGCCCGAAGACGGAGAGGGTGCCGAGGAGGTAGACGACGGCGGCGCCCGCCGTACCCAGGATGGTGGCCCGGCCGACGTTGCGGGCCGGGTCGCGGACCTCGCCCGCGCTCACCGCCGCGGATTCCATGCCGAGGTAGCTGAAGAGCAGGATCGCGGCGGACGCCGAGACGGCCCCGACGGGGCTCTGGTCGGTGGCCCGGAAGGGGCCGAGGTTCGCCGGGTCGAAGAAGAACAGCCCGCCGACGGCCACCAGCAGCAGCGGGGCCAGCTTCAGTACGGTCGCGACGAGCTGGACGGCGCCCACGTACCGGGTGCCGGCGAGGTTGGCGAGGGCGGGCAGCCACTGGACGGCCAGGGCGGCCAGGCACATGGACCACCGGTGGGCGCCGAAGGCCGGGAAGAGCACCCCGAGGTAGCCGACGGCCGCGACCGCGAGGGCGGCGTTGGAGACCCAGGTGGTGATCCAGTAGCTGTAGGCGGCGAGGAATCCCGCGAAGTCCCCGAACGCGGCGCGGACGTACACGTACGGCCCGCCGGTCTGCGGGTGGCGCTCGGCGAGGCGGCCGAAGACCAGGGCGAGGGCGATCGCGCCGGCGGTGAGGACGGCGAAGGCCACGAGGCTGACCGTGCCGAAGGGGGCCACCGAGGCGGGGAGCAGGAAGATCCCGCCGCCGATGATGTTGCCCATGACCAGGCAGATGGCGATCGGGAGGCCGAAGCGGCGGGCGTGCCGGTCTCCGGGGCGGGCACCCGACGGGGCGCCGGCGGGTCCGGGGGCCTCGGGAGCCGCGGGTGCTTCGGGGGCCCGGTCGACCTGGGTCGACGGGGCTGCGGTGCTGGTCATCGGTGGTGCGCCTCGGAATGTCTCACATGGTGGGCAGGTCAGCACATGGTCGACCACGCCGGAGACGCCACCAAATCACCGGTTTTCGTCCGGCGCGGACACCCCTGCGGAAGGAAGGGTTCCGTCCGGCGGGCCGTCCGGCCGGTGATCCTCCGGGCGCCGGCCGGTGCCGGTCAGCGGGACCTGCGGCCCGTCCGCCTCCCTCAGCCAGCGGCGCAGTACGTGGTGCACGGCCTCGGCGCCGACCAGCTCCGGGCCGGGCTCCGACAGCTCCGTCGGCCACATCAGGAAGGGGTGGCCCTGCTCCCCGCCGAGGCCCCCGTGCGAGCCGATCTGCTCCTCGAAGGCGTGGACGGCCCCGGTCTCCGGGTCGTACGCGGAGTTGACCATGATGTCCGCCACGTGTGGGAACGAGTCCGTCCGGCGGACCGCGTCGGCCGCGCCCGGGCCGAAGGCCGCCAGCAGCTCCTCCGCCGCGCCGGGCACGTCCAGCCGGGCCGCCGCCCCGGCCGGCCCGAGCACCTCCCCGTCCACCAGGAGGAAGCCCACACCGGGATGGTTCGCCAGGGTGGGCAGCAGGGCGGGGTGCGTCCGCTCGATCCAGTGCCGTGAGGCCCGCCCCGGCACGTCGGGGAAGGAGATCAGCCCCAGGTTGCCCGAGGCCAGCACCACCGGATCCGGTCCGGGCTCCGGGCGGGCCTCCTCGCCCGCCTCCTCCACCGGCCGGTGCAGGGCGGCCCGTACGGCCGCGCGCGCCTCGGCGCCGCTGCGGGTCCGGCCGGCCCGGCGCGGGACGGGCAGCCCGCAGCCGGCCCGGACCAGGTCCTTCAGGCTCAGGCCGTACCGGCCGAGGAAGGTCTCCCCGGGGCTCTGTCCGTGGTCCGACAACAGGACGAACCGGTACTCCCGCGGCGCGTGCTCGGCGACCCGGGCGATCAGCGCCAGGCTCCGGTCGAGGCGTGCCAGCACCCGGTCGGTGTCGTGGCCGTGCGGTCCCGAGTGGTGCGCGACCTCGTCGTAGGCGACCAGGTCGGCGTAGACCGAGGCGCGGCCCGCGAGCATGTCCCCGATCACCGCGTAGACGACCACGTCGCGTTCGACGACCGTCGCGAAGGCCCTCATCAGCGGGTACAGGCCACCTCGGGAGACCCGGGGCGTCACCTTGCGGGCGCGGGCGCGCAGCGACTGGCCGATCTCCCGGACCACCTCGGCGGCCAGGGACACGGTGGTGCGCACCGCGTTGGCCGGGTCGGAGAAGTAGGCGAAGTACCCGGAGCGGGAACGGTTGGCGGGGCCCCTGCGGGCCGCGACCGACAGCACCAGCGCCAGCTGGTCGGCGCCCCCGCCGAAGAGGTTGCCGCGGCTGGCGCCGTCGAGGGTGAGCAGGCCGCCGTCGGCGGTGCGCTCGACGGCGCGGCGCTGGAGTTCGGCCGCGCTGGTGGGCCGGTTGCAGACCATCACCTCGCGGGTGTCCTTCTCGTACCAGCGGAAGGCCGGGACGTCGAAATTGGAGCCGTGCAGGATGCCGAGCTGGCTGGCTCCGGTCTGGCTGGACCAGTCGGTGCGCCAGGACGTCACGCGGTGGCTGCGCTCCAGCCAGTCCGCCACCGTGGGCATCAGTCCCTCGGCCGCGGCACGGCGCAGCACCTCGAAGCCGACCCCGTCGAGCTGCACGCACACCAGTCCGGGGCTGCCTCCCGGGGGCGTCCCGTAGCGGCGCCGGCGGCGGTCGGCGAGGCGGTACAGGCGGCGCCGGTAGGCCTCGTCGTCGCGTACCGCGAGGGCGGTGGAGGTGGCCGAGGCGACGGCGGACATCACCGCCGCGACGACCACCGCGGTGTCGGGGGCGACCTCGGCGCCCCGCTCCCCGGGGATCAGGTTCAACGCCATCAGCAGCAGCGAGCCGTTGAGGAAGAACACCAGCACCCCGAGCACCAGGGCGGGCACGAGCAGCAGGGCGCGTACGAGGGCGGGCCAGACCAGGGCGCTCAGCAGGCCGAAGGCCCCGGCGGCCCAGGCGGCGGTCAGCCCGACCCGGGTGACGCTGTCGCCGTCGGCCGACTGGAGGCGGAAGTCGGGCAGGAGCGCGGCGAGCGCGAGCATGGTGAGGGTGGACACCGCCCACACCACGAGCACCCGTACCAGCGCGCCGCCCGCGGCCCGCCACCGCAACCGCCCTCGCCTCACGCCGCACCCGCCTCGCTCCACGGTCCGCGCCCCGCCCGCGGTCCCCTCGCCAGCGTCGCACAGGGCGGTGGACCCGGCCGGTCGACACGGATGGCGCACGGACGCGGGCGGCGGGCGTGCGGAGCAGGTGTGCGGCAGGGGTGTGCGGCAGGGGTGGCCTACGTGCCGTCGTATCCGGCGGTCGGCATGGACAGGCGGCGGTGCACCTCGGCCTTCATGGCGGGGGTGTAGTGCGGTTCGTCGAGCCCGGTGGTCTCCAGGCGGACCCCGCGGCGCGCGCACTCCGCGGTGAACTCCTCGACGGAGCGCAGCGCGCGGGCGAGGACGCGCCGGTTGGGGGCGACGAACAGGTCGACCTGCCCGGCGTCCACGTCGCACCAGAGCCCGCAGTGGTCGGTCCGCAGCCCGTAGAAGAGCAGGTGGCGGGTGACCACGTAGCCCTGCTCGGCGGCCCAGCGCGCGCACATGGCGTGCTGGCCCCGGGTGTCCACGGCGAAGGGGTCGGCGTCGAGTTCCTCGAGCGGGGCCAGGCTGGCGATCGCGGCCACGCGCAGCGCATCCATGGCGCCCGACCCTACTCCGTTGTGGGCTCCGGGAGGAGGGGGCTGTCGGGTTCCGCTTCTGCGCCTCCGCCGTGCGCGCGGATCGGCGGGGGAAGACCTACGCTCGGTGGACCGTGGGGGCCGAGGGAGGGAGTGCCGGGGTGCCGGTGGAGATCACCTGGTGGGGTCATGCCACGTGCACGGTGCGGGATTCGGGGGTACGGGTGTTGACGGACCCGTTGTTCGCCCGGCGGTTCGCGCATCTGCGGCGGCGCCGCGGTGCGGTGCCCCCGCCCGAGGCGGCGGAGGCGGACGTGGTGCTGGTGTCGCACCTGCACGCCGACCACCTGCACCTGCCGTCGCTGGCCCGGCTTCCGGTGGGCAGCCGGCTGGTGGTGCCGCGCGGGGCGGGCCGGGCGGTACCGGGGCTGGCCCGGCTGGCGCGGATCCGCCGGCTGGCGGTGACGGAGGTGGCCCCGGGGGACGAGGTCGCGGTGCGCGAGGGCGTACGGGTACGGGCGGTCAGCGCCCGGCACGACGGGCGGCGGCTGCCGTTCGGGCCGCAGCGGGCACCGGCCCTGGGGTACGTGGTCCAGGGCGCGGCCCGTACGTACTTCGCCGGGGACACCGGGCTGTTCGAGGCCATGGCCGAGGAGGTCGGGCCCGTGGACGTGGCCCTGCTGCCGGTCGGCGGCTGGGGTCCCTACCTGGGGCCCGGGCACCTGGATCCGGAGCGGGCGGCCCGGGCGGCGGCGCAGCTGGGTCCGGCGGCGGCGGTGCCGGTGCACTACGGGACGTACTGGCCGATCGGCATGGACGCGGTGCGGCCGCACGAGTTCCACTCGCCGGGCGAGGAGTTCGCCCGGTGCGCGCTGCGGCTCGCGCCGGAGGTGACCGTACGGGTTCCCGGGCACGGGGAGCGGGTGCGGCTGCCGTGACGCCGTGGTGGGAGGCGGCGGAGGTCGTCGGCCGGGTGCCGCCGGAGACCACGCAGCGGGCGGTGGGGTACCCGGCGCTGTTCGTGCTGGTGGCCCTGGGGGCGTTGGTGCCGGTGGTCCCCACGGGGGCGCTGGTGAGTTCGGCGGCCGTGGTGGCCTTCCATCAGCAGGCCTTGCCGTTCGGGGTGCTGGGGGTGTTCGCGGTGGCTTCGGTGGCGGCCTTCTGCGGTGACGTCGTCCTGTACTGGCTCGGGCAGCGGGGGGTGCGTTCGCGGGGCGGCTCGCGCCGGCTCGAATCCCTGCGGGGGCGGGCCACGCCGGAGCGGCTGGAGCGGGCGCAGGCGAAGCTGGACGAGCACGGGGTGCTGGTACTGGTGCTGTCGCGGCTGGTCCCGGCGGGGCGGATCCCGGTGATGCTGGCCTGTCTGCTGGGCGGCGTGCCGCTGCGGCGGTTCGTGCGGGGGGACGGGCCGGCGTGTCTGGCCTGGGCGGCGACGTACGCGCTGATCGGGATCGTGGGCGGCTCGCTGTTCTCCGAGCCGTGGAAGGGCGTGGTCCTGGCGGTGGGCCTGACGCTGCTGATCAGCGCGGTCCCACCGGTGTGGCGGCGGCTGCGGCCCGAGGGGCCGGACGGGACGGACCGGGGGAACGGGACGGGCGGGACGGACGGGGTGGACCCGGCGGGTCGGTGAATGCGCCCGGCCGGGCCCTCGGCGGCGCCGGGCCCGCGCCCGGAGCGGGTCCGGTGCCGTGACCGGAGCGGGTCCGGCTCCGTGCCCGCGGCAGGTCCGGTTCCGTGCCCGGAGCAGGTCCGGTGCCCCGCCCGCGGCAGGTCCGGTTCCGCCCCGCGGCAGGTCCGGTTCCGTGCTCGTGGCGGGTCCGTCAGAGGGCCTGGCCGGGGATGCGGTGGGCCCACGGGCGGGCGGCTTCGAGTTGGGCACAGACCTGGAGGAGGGTCGCCTCGTCGTGCTGCCGGCCCACCAGCTGGACGGCGAGCGGCAGTCCGTCCGTGGCGAAGCCGGCCGGGAGGGAGGCGGCGGGGTTGCCGGTGACGTTCCACAGCGCCGTGTAGGCGATCATCGGGAGGGAGCGCAGCATCGCGCCCGCCAGGCCCGCGCCGTCCAGGGCACCGACCCGCCGGGGCCGCCGGGCGAGCGTCGGGGTGAGCAGCAGGTCGGCGCGGTCAAAGACGCGGTTGGCCCGTACCGCCATCCGCTCCCCCGCGCGCACGGCCCGTTCCACGGCCGCCTCGGGTACCAGCCGGGCGAGGCGCAGGGTCTGCCGGGTGCGGCGTTCGAGCAGCTCGGGCCGGTCGGCGGTGCGGGCCTCCGCGCGGACGCCCCCGCAGAACTGCGGCAGGAACGCGGCCGTGGTGTCGGGGTAGCGGGGGTCGACCTCCCGTACGTCGTGGCCCAGTTCGCGCAGGGCCGCCACCGTCCGCCGCAGGGCCGCCACGTGTTCGGGGTGGGGGCGCACGCCGGGTACCGCGGGGGTGGCCGACCAGCCGATCCGCAGCCGGCCGGGCTCGGTGGAGGCCGCCCGCACGAAGCTCGTCGGGGCGGGCCGGGCCGCCCAGCGGTCGCCGGGGGCCGGGCCGGCGAGGACGTCGTAGAGGAGGGCGCTGTCGAGCACGGAGCGGGTGAGCGGTCCGATGGTGCCGAGGGCGTACCAGAGGTGGGGGTGCGGGGCCGTGGAGACGCGGCCGCGCTGCGGTTTGAGGGCGAACAGCCCACAGCAGGCGGCCGGGATGCGCAGGGATCCGCCGCCGTCCCCGCCGAGCGCGGCGCCGGCCAGTCCGGCGGCGACGGCGGCGGCGCTGCCCCCGCTGGAGCCGCCGGTGGTGCGTGCGGTGTCCCAGGGGTTGCGGGCGTAGCCGTGCGCGGACGACTCCGTGAACGGCCACTGGCCGTACTCCGGCATCGCCGTCTTGCCGATGATCACGGCCCCGGCCGCCCGCAGCCGGCGGACCGCCTCGGAGTCCTTGGCGGCCGGGACGCGGTGGGCCGCGCCGCCGAACGTGGTGACCTCACCGGCGACGTCGAGCTCGTCCTTGACGGCGACGGGCACCCCGAGCAGGGGCAGGTCCCCCTCGCCGGCCGCGCGGGCCGCGTCGCGGGCGTCGGCCTCGGCGAGGGCCGGCCCGGCGAGAACCGCGCGGAACGCCCCGAGCCCGGGGTCCAGGCGTTCGGTCCGCCGGAGCGCGGCCTCGGTCAGCGCCCGCGCGGTGACCTTCCCGGACCGTACGAGGTCGGCCTGCCGGGCCGCCCCCAGGAACAGCAGTTCGCCGTCGTCCACGTGCGCGCCCCTCACGGTGGGTGGTGTGCCGGAACCGGCACGGTATGCCAGGCGGGGCCGGGTGCGACAGGGGGTCGACCGTGAAGGCCCGGCGGTTCAGGCCGCGCCGGAGCGGGCGAGGCGGAAGCCGACGTCGTCGACGCGGAAGGTGGGGTGGCTGCGGCGGCGGGCCGAGGCCCGGCAGCTCCAGTGCTCGTCGAACCAGCCGCCGCCGCGCAGCACCCGGTAGGTGCCGTAGACCTCGGGGTCGTAGAGGTCCCAGCACCAGTCCCAGACGTTGCCGAGCATGTCGTGCAGGCCCCAGGCGTTGGGGAGCTTGCCGCCCGCCTCGTGGAGGGTCCCGTCCGAGTTGCCCCGGTACCAGGCGATGTCGTCGAGGGGGCCGTGGCGCGGGCCGTCGGTGCCGGCGCGGCAGGCGTGTTCCCATTCGGCCTCGGTGGGCAGCCGGTAGCCGTCGGCGGAGGTGTCCCACGCGGCGCTCTCGCCGTCGAGGCGGTAGGCGGGGGCGAGGCCCTCGTCCAGGGAGAGGGCGTTGCAGAAACGGACCGCGTCCCACCAGGAGACGCCCTCGACGGGCAGCCGGTCCCCGTGGACGGTGCTCGGGCGCAGACCGGTGACCCGCGCGTACAGCCCCTGGGTGACGGGCAGGGCGGAGAGCCGGCAGGGTTCGAGCGCGACCTGCCAGCTGCGCTGCGTCCGCCGGTCGGACAGGGTCACCCGCCCGCCGGGAAGGGAGATCATCTTGATGCCCGTACCGAGGTCCATGAACAGGTGATCCTATCGGTACGGACCCCAACCGATCGGTCCGCGACCGCTGTTGGGGTCCCGCGCTCCAGCACGGCCGGTCCGGGCGGGGGAAGGTCAGTCGGCCAGCCCGGCGAGCACCGACCCGAGCCGGTCCAGCGCGCCCCGGACGTGCGGCAGCCCCAGCGGGTCGCGGGCGCCGAGCGTGGCGAGCCTTTCCTCCGGGGTGGCGCCCAGCAGCGGTCCCGTCGACAGCCGCACGCGCAGCGCGCCCAGGTCGTCCGCGAACCGCTGCCCGCCGGGTGTCGGCGCGCCCAGCCGGGCGCCCAGCCAGTCCTCCAGCTCCATCGCGTCGCCGACACCGTGCCGGGCCAGCCCGGCGCGCAGCGGGTTCAGGTCCGCGTACAGGTGCCGCCCGGCCTGCGGGGGCCGGGCGAGCGCCCCTGCGGTCAGCAGTTCCCGGTGCGCGGCGGCGGCGACCGCGCCGTGCATCGCGGCGGCCGCGTACGCCCGCCCGGCGACGGCGTCGGGTTCGTCGAGGGCGTGTGCGGCGGCCCCCGCGACCGGCCCGGCGACCAGGGCGCCGGTGGCCGTGAGGACGTCGAGGGTGCGGGCCCTGAGCCAGGTGCCCCGCGGGGTACCGGGGAAACGGAGCACGGCGGCGGGCCAGCCGGGCGGCAGCAGGGATCCGGCCAGGTCGATCAGGACGGCGGCCTGTTCGGGGAGCATCTCGGCGGGGCTCAGCACCAGGGTGTCGTACGGCCGGTGCACGGTGTCGCGCCAGCTTTCGTCGCTGACCACGAACAGACCCGCCGACTCCGCCGCCTCGCAGGCCTCCCGCACCATCTCGGGCGGCGGCACCGTCGCGGTGGGGTCGTCGGCCACCGACAGCAGCAGGACGCGCGGGTCGCCGCCCTCGGCCCGGACCCGCCGGACGGTCTCCAGCAGGGCGTAGGGATCGGGGATGCCGCCGCACTCCGCCGGGGTGGGCACGTGGTAGGCCCGGCGTCCCAGCAGCCGGACCTGTGGCGTCCACCAGGCGGGACACGGCCGGGGCAGCATGACGTCGCCGCCGTACGCGCCGAGCAGGGCCAGCAGCAGGGCGGGGGCGCCGGGTCCGGCGGCCACGTTCTCGGGGGCGGTGGCGAGCCCCCGCCGGGCCCAGTGCCGGCAGGCCGCCTCGTGGACGGCCTCACCGCCGCCCGGGGGTTCGGGTGCGGCCCGGCCGGCCGCGTCCGCGAGAACGGCGGTCAGCTCCGGCAGGACGGGCAGGCCGGGCTGCGGCGCCGGAGGGCCGTAGCGGACCGGACCACGTCCCCGCGCGGCCGAGCGCCAGTCCCCGGACACCCCGGCCGGCCCGTCCGCCATCCCCACCACGTGTCCGCCTCCCGCCGCTGCCACCGCCACCACTGCCGTCGCTGTCGTCTCCGTCGCCGCTGAACGAACAACTCCGACCTTTATACGATCATTCGTCCCACTATGCCCGCCGACCATGGGCCCGCCGGCCGCACCGTCAGCCGCGCCTCCCGGTCATGGCCAGCAACCGGGTCTGCGCGTCCGCCCCTGCGGGCACGTCCAACGGTGCGGCGAACATGCCGCTCGCCGCGAGGCTGTCCGCGTAGGGCATGACCTCCTTGATGGCGAACTCCACGAGCCCGTCCGGCAGCCGGTCGTCCGCACCGATCGCCCGCGCGAGGTCCCAGGTGTGCACGACGCAGTCGGTGATCAGCTCCGAGCAGTACGCCGACCCCCGCGTGGGCCCGTACGAGAGCGCGACGGTCCGCTCCAGCGCACCCGGCGCGGCGAAGGCGGCGAGCGCTCCGGCCGCCGCCCGGTCCCAGGCGGCCACCGGGTCCGGGCCGAGCAGGTCCCCGGCGAGCGCGTCGCCGACCTCCGCGACCGTGCGGCCCTCGGTGAGCAGGGGCGGGATCCAGCGCTGTTCGCCGGTGACGTGGTTGACCAGGTCCCGCACGTTCCATTCGGTGCAGGGGGTCGCCGCGTCCCACTGGGCGTCCGCGACCTCCCGTACGCGCTCGCCGAACAGCCGCAGCGCCGCGGCGTGCTGTTCGAGCAGCGTCTCCGGCATGGGTCTCACCGTCCTCCGCGGTCGGGTCCCCCTGGGGCCCACTGTCCTCGCCCCTGCCTTTCCCTGCCACCGACCTGCCCAATCCCCTTGGAACACAAGCATCGTGTCCACATGTCAAAACGCTCGTCTCAGATTCCGATCGAGCCGCTACCGTGATCATCACGCTTCGACGAAGAGGGGTGCAGCCATGAACGACACGCACGGGACCCACGAGCCGCACGAGCGCGCCGTCTACACGCACGGCCACCACGAGTCGGTCCTGCGCTCCCACCGCTGGCGCACCGCCGCCAACTCGGCGGCCTACCTGATCCCCGAACTGCGGCCGGGCATGCGCGTGCTGGACGTGGGCTGCGGACCGGGCACCATCACGGCGGACCTGGCGCGGCTGGTGGCCCCGGGCGGCCGGGTCACGGCGGTCGACGCGGCGGCGGACGTCCTGGAGCAGGCAGCCGCCCACGTGCGCGAACACGAGCCGGCCGGGGCCGTCGACTTCGCCGTCGCGGACGTCCACGCCCTGGACTTCCCCGACGACTCCTTCGACGTGGTCCACGCCCACCAGGTGCTGCAGCACGTCGGCGATCCGGTACGGGCCCTGCGCGAGATGCGGCGGGTCTGCCGCCCCGGCGGGATCGTGGCCGTGCGCGACGCCGACTACGCGGCGATGACCTGGTACCCGGCCTCCCCGGTCCTGGACGCATGGCAGGCCCTGTACCGCCGGGTCGCCCGCGCCAACGGCGGGGAACCGGACGCCGGCCGGCGGCTGCGCGCCTGGGCGCGGGAGGCCGGCTTCACGGACGTGACCTGCTCGGCCACGGCCTGGTGCTACGCGACGCCGGAGGAGACCGCCTGGTGGTCGGCGCTGTGGGCGGACCGTACGACGGCCTCCGCGTACGCGGACATCGCCGTCCGGGGCGGCCACGCGACGGCCTCGGATCTGGGCTCCATCGCGGAGGCCTGGCACGCCTGGGGCGCCCACCCCGACGCCTGGTTCTCCGTCCTGAACGGCGAACTGCTGTGCCGGGCCTGACGGGCGCCGGGCCGGGAGCCGGGCCTGACCGGCGGCCCCCCGCGCGTGGGATACCGCCGGACCCGGCGCGGCACCATGGACTCGGTCGTCACCGCCGGCCGCCGGCGGCCGACCCCCGCGCCGGCCGGCACTACCCCGGCGGCCGCATGCGGAAGTCGTAGGCCGGTGGCAGCGGGGCATCCGTGAGGGTGGACCAGATCTCGGAGAGGGTCTCCTCGCCCTCCCGCAGGTCGGGCAGTTCGAATCCGTCCTCGAACACCCGGCGGGCGGCGCCCACGTGCCCTTCGGCCGCCAGCAGCCGGGCCGCGAGCAGCCGGAAGCGCCCCTGCTCGCGCAGCACGGGCCGCAGCCGGTCCCAGACCGCGCGGGCCGCCGCCAGGCGTCCGGCGGCGAGCAGCGCGGTCATCGCCTCCCGCCCCAGCGCGGACTCGGCGGCCTCCCAGCGCTCGCCGCCCCGGCTCTCCACCGCCAGGTCCTCGAAGGCCTCCGCGTACCGGTCGGCGGACCGCTCCCGGTCGCCGGCCAGCGCGTCGGCCACCGCGAGGGCGCGCAGCAGCGGCCAGCGGGAGGGGGTCCGCGCCAGCCCGCGCTCCCAGCTGCGCACGGCCTGGGCGGTGTCGCCCGCGTGCCACTGGGCCACGCCCAGGTGGTACTCGGTCAGCGGGTCGGCCGGGGCGGTCTCCAGCATGTCCCGCCAGTGCGGCGCGACCAGCGCCGGCCCCGGCGGCACCACCGTACTCGGGGCGGGGAAGACCCCGCTGCGCCACAGCTCCAGCCAGGGGCGCTGTTCCTCCCCCAGGGTGGACTGCGGGAAGGGGGTGCCGGGGAGCTTGAAGCCCCCGCACAGCACCTCCAGCGCGCCCCAGCCGGAGCCTTCGGCCAGCCGCTCCCCCGGTTCTGTGTCGGCGTGCCCGCGCCACGCCCCGTAGGCGGCCTCCAGGGCCTCGGCCGGCAGTGCGGCGTCGAGGGCCGCCGAGGCCGCGCCGCGGGCCGCCGCCCAGTCGGTGCCGTGGACCGCCCCGGGCTCCGCCGAGAGCGGCCCGTACGCCTCCATCCAGGCGAACTCCGCCCCGGCCTCCAGCCGTACGTGTTCCAGCTGGGTCCGGGCCAGCCCGGCCTGGATCTCGGCGTAGCCGCCGGTGCCCGGTGCGGTGAGCCACTCCTGCCAGCGCCGGCCGCCCGCGCCCGCGCCCCACACGAACAGCTTGCGGCCGCGCAGCCGCCCCGTGGAGGCCTGCGCCAGGCCGTGGCCGTCCGCGTCGAGGGAGGCGATCCAGGGCCGGGCCGCGTCCTGGACCTCGTAGAAGAAGTCCGCCGGGTGGGCGCTGTTCAGCGGGTACGTGCGGTCGGCGTCCTCCCAGCGCGGCACGGGGATCCGGCGCAGCGAACGCTCGTACCCGAAGTGCCAGGCCTCCTCGGCGGGGGCGAGCACGCGGCGGCCCGGCTCCTCCGGGACGGCTGTGTTGGACCACCAGTACACGGGGACGGGCCGCTCGTGCGGGTTGCGCACGCGGACGCCGACGTGGAGGAAGTCCGAGTCGGCGGGCAGCCACAGGTCCACCTGGAAGGGCAGGTCGCGCAGCCGCTCCCACTCCCACAGCCGCAGCATCACGCCGCCGTCGGGGGCGGGGACGAGGGCGGCGTGCAGGGGGGCGCAGGACAGGGTGGTGTGTCCGGTGGCACCGATGTTCCACTCGATGCCGCCGGAGAACCAGGCGCCGTTGAGGGCGAAGTTGGCGGGCTGGAACACCGGGTTGCGGTAGAGGAGTTCGCGTCCGGTGGGGAGGTGGACGAGGGAGTGGACCCGGCCCCCAAGCCCCGGCAGCACCGTGGCGCGCAGGCGGCCGTTGTCGATGACGACCGCCTCGAACTCCCGCTCCGCGCGCTCGCGTCCGTAGCCGTCGCGGACGTGCACCGGAAGCAGCGAGCGCAGCGGTTCGTGGCCGACCTGGCGGGCCATGTCGCGCGGCAGCCCGTGGCGCGACCGCTCGTCCAGTTCGTGCGCCCCGTCGGGCGCACGCAGGGCGGGGAGGGGGTTGTCGGGTCCCAACGGGGCCGCCGGGAGGGTCAGTAGGGCACGTCGGACGGTGGTGGCCATGAGGGAATGGAACACGCCGTCCCGGCCGGTGCACAGGGGTTCCGCACATCACCACCGGTCAGGATTACGCAAAGGAGCCCGTGGCCGGTCAGGCGGGCCGCGGGGTCGCACACATGTCCGCCGTCACGGCCCAGCGTTCGTGGTCGCGCCAGGCTCCGGCCACGTGGAGGAAGTCCGGCGAGAGCCCCTCCAGCCGGAAGCCGCGGCCCCGCACGAGGGCGATGGAGGCGGCGTTGCCCGGCTGGACGTTCGCCTCCAGGCGGTGCAGTCCGAGGCCGCCGTCCTCCGGCGGGGCGAAGGCGTGGGCGAGGACCAGGTCGAGGGCCTCGCCCAGGAGTCCGCGACCGGCGGCGTGCGCGAAGGCCCCGTAGCCCAGGGCGCCGCAGCGGAAGGCGCCGAGGACGATGTTGTTGATGTTGACGAAGCCGGCGAGGGCGCCGGTGGCGCGTTCGCGGACGAGGAACCCGGCCCGCCCCTCGCCCCCGGCCAGCCGGGCGGCGTAGGGCTCGTACTCCTCCACCGTGGTGGGCGGGAACAGCCAGGGCTCGTGCAGGGCGCGGCTCTCGCGGGCGCGGGCGGTGAACTCGGTTCCGTCGGCGGGGCGGTAGGGGGCGAGGCCCACCCGGGGGCCCGTCACGAGGTACGGAGGAAATGGCATCGACCCAGGCTACGGGGCATGGCAACATCCCGGTGTGATCACCACCCCGGGGAATTCCGAACCCGGCGGTACCGAGCCACTGTTGCTCGCGGCCGCCCGCAACAACGCCGAGTGGGTCGCGGCCGTATGCCGCGACGGGGCCTTCTCCGGCTCCGTGTGGAGCAGCGCGCGGCGTACCCCTGCGCTCTACCCCGACGCGGTCTCCCTCACCCCGCGGGCCTCCGCGGCGGAGGTGGTGGCCGGGATGGACACCGGCTCCCCCGGCTGCTCGGTCAAGGACAGCTTCGCCTCGCTGGACCTGGCCCCGGCCGGGTTCGAGGTGCTGTTCGAGGCCTGCTGGATCCACCGGGCGCCGGGGCCGGCCGGGCCGGTGGCCCCGGGCACGGAATGGTCCGGGGTCCGGACCGCCGCGGAGCTGGAGGCCTGGGAGGCGGCCTGGGACGGTGGGGCGGGCACCGGGCTGTTCCACGCCGACCTGCTCGCCCGGGACCTCGTCTTCCTCGCGGGCCGCTCCGGAGGGCGGATCGTGGCGGGGGCCGTCGCGAGCGCCGGGGGCGGTGTCGTCGGCGTGTCCAACCTCTTCACGGTGGACGGGGAGGGCTGCGACCCGGCGGTCCGGGCCGCGGCGGTCGACGCGGCCTGGGCGGCCGTCCTGGGAGCCGTCGCGGCCCGCTGGCCCGGCCTGCCGGTGGTGGGGTACGAGCAGGGGGAGGACCTCGAAGCCGCCGTGCGCGCCGGGTTCACCCCGATCGGCCCGCTGCGCGTCTGGCTGCACACCGGCTGATCCGGCGTGCGGCGCCCGTGTCCCCGCCGGACCCCGCCGACGGCGCCCGCGCCCCACCCGGCCCTCGCGCGGCCCTCGGGCGGCACCCACGTCCCCGCCGGACCCTCGCGCGGCGCCCGTGCACCCGCCGGACCCTCGGGCGGCACCCGTCTCCCCGAAGGACCCTCGCGCGGCGCCCGTGTCCCCGCCCGGCCTACCTCCGGCGTCGGCGGGCCAGGTAGGCCCCGCAGAGCGCGCCCAGCAGGGCCGCCGCCAGCAGGGCCACCCAGAGCGGCAGCGTGACCTTCGGGACCAGCACCCGGATCTGCGTCGACTGGGTGTTCTGGAAGATGAGGACCAGGGTGAGGACCACCAGGACGAGGAAGCCCACGCGGCCGGGGGTGAGCAGTGCGCGGCCCCGGCCGCCGTCGTTCGGTGCGTGGCGGGTCATGGCCCCATGATCGCCCGCACCCGGCGCGCGGGGTCAGCCGTGCAGGGCCAGACGGGGGACGTCGTCCCGCTGGAACCCGAAGACCTGCGCGTACAGGGACAGCTCCGCCTCCAGCGCCCGCACCATCGTCTCCGCGCGCCGGAAGCCGTGCCCCTCGCCCTCGAAGGCGACGTACGCGTGCGGCACTCCGCGCCCGCGCAGCGCGGCCAGCAGCCGTTCGGCCTGGGCGGGCGGGCAGACCGGGTCGTCCAGGCCCTGGAGCAGCACGAAGGGCGCGGCGATCCGGTCGGCGCGGGCCACCGGGGAGCGCTCGCGGCAGCGCACGGCCAGGGTCCCGGGCGGTCCGGCGAGACCGTCCGCGTAGCGCGATTCCAGGTCGTGGGTCTCGGCGGCGAAGCCCCGCAGGTCCAGGACGGGGTAGCTGATCGCCGCGCAGGCGTACAGGCCGGTGGCGGCGAGCGAGGCCGCCGCCGTCCAGCCGCCCGCGCTGCCGCCGCGGATGGCGAGCCGGCCGGGGTCGGCGGTGCCCTCGGCGGCCAGGGCGCGGGCGACGGCCGCGCAGTCCTCGACGTCGACGACGCCCCACTGCTCGCGCAGCCGCTCCCGGTATGCGCGGCCGTAGCCGGTGGAGCCGCCGTAGTTGACCTCGACGACGCCGATGCCGCGCGAGGTGAAGTAGGCGATGTGCAGGTCGAGCACGGGCGGCACGTGGTCGGTGGGGCCGCCGTGCGCCCACACCACGTACGGGGGCAGTTCGTCGGCGGGGGCCCGCCGGGCGGGGTGGTGCGGCGGGTAGACGTGGGCGTGGATCTCCCGGCCGCCGGGACCGGGGAAGGTCCTGGTCTGCGGTTCCGGGTAGTGGGCGGGGTCGACCGGGTCGGTGGCGGGGGCGCCGACCACCCGGGTGTGGCCGGTCGCGGTGTCGAGCTCGACGACCTCGTAGCCGCTGCGGGGACTCGCGGCGACCCCGTGGACGCGGGTGCCGCTGACGGCCAGCGTGGGCTGCCAGGCGGTCCACGGGCCGGCCGCGTCGACCAGGTGGCCGCTCTCCGGGTCGAGGATGCCGAGGACGGCGCCGCCCTGGCCGTGCAGAACGGCGATCAGCCGGTCGGGCAGGGGGGCGAGCCAGCTCAGTCCCGGCTTCCACAGCGCGCCGCCGAACTCCTCTTCGCGGGGGCAGAGGTTGACGGCCGCCCCGCCCTCCGGGTCCACCCGGTACGGGTTCCACCAGCCGCTGCGGTCGCTCACCGCGAGCAGGGTCCCGTCGGCCGCCCACGCCACCTGGGCCACGGCTTCCTCGGGGCCGCCGAGGACGGTGCGGGGGGTGGTGAGGGTGCCGTCGGGGGTGATGTCGGCGACCTGGAGTTCGGTACCGTCCCAGGGCATCCGGGGGTGGTCCCACACCAGCCAGGCCGCCCGCCGGCCGTCCGGGGAGAGCTTCGGGCCGGTCCGGAACCGGTGGCGGTCGTCGGTGAGTTCCCGTACGGCGGCCCGGTCCTCGGCGGCCGATCCGTCGAGCGGGACGGCGGCCGTGACCCGGCGGACGTCCGTGGGCCCGGGGCCGGTGAACTCCTCCAGCACGCACCAGACCTCGGCGCCCCGCAGCACCGGGTCGGCCCAGCGCAGGCCGCCGCCGACCGGGGAGAGGGGGGTGAGGGGGCGGGGGCCCGCGCTGCCGGGCGCGTCGGGCTCGTACGCGTACAGCCGCTGGTCGCCGTGGTGGACGAACACCACGAGCGGGCCCCCCGAGGGGCGCCCGGCGCCCGCCCACGGCTGGCCCCCGTACTCGGTGAGGCGGCTGCGCACGTTCCACGGCGCGGGCAGCACCGAGCGGGCGGCGCTGCCGTCGGCGGGCCTGCGCACCAGGGTCCGGCGACCGCCCTCGCCGGGGCGGGGCTCGGTCCACCACACCTCGTCGCCGACGGTCCCCAGGTACTCGGGGCGGCCGTCGTGGGCGGCGGCGAGGGCGGCGTCGATCGGCGAGGGCCAGCTGCCGTAGGGGCCGTCGGAGGCGGGCGGAGCCATCAAGGGGTGCCCCTCACAGGGTCCGCAGCGCGCGGTCCAGGACGCGGACGCCGAAGTGGAGGGCGTCGACCGGGACCCGCTCGTCGACGCCGTGGAAGAGGGCCCAGTAGTCGAAGCCGGGCGGCAGCTTCAGCGGGGAGAAGCCGTAGCCGGTGATGCCGAGGCGGGAGAACTGTTTGGCGTCGGTGCCGCCGGCCATGCAGAAGGGGACCACGTGCGCGTCGGGGTCGAAGTGCTCGACGGCCCCGCGCAGGATCCCGTAGGTCCGCCCGTCCACGGGGGCTTCGAGGGCGACCTCGCGGTGGTGGAACTCCCAGTCCACGTGGGGCCCGGTGAGGGCGTCGAGGGTGGCGGCGAACTCGGCTTCGCCGCCGGGCAGCGTGCGCCCGTCGACGTACGCGGTGGCGCGTCCGGGGACGACGTTGAGCTTGTAACCGGCTTCCAGCATCGTCGGGTTGGCGCTGTTGCGGAGGGTGGCCTCCACCAGTGCGCCGGCCGGGCCCAGCTTGCCGAGGACGGCGTCGAGGTCGAAGCCGGGGGCGCGCGGATCCACCGACAGGCCCTGGAGGGCGGCGAGTTCGGCGATGCAGGCGGCCACCGTGTCGGTGAGCCGGACGGGCCATTCGTGTTCGCCGATGCGGGCGACGGCGGCGGCGAGCCGGCTGACGGCGTTGGCCTTGTTGGGCTTGGAGCCGTGTCCGGTGGTGCCGTGCGCGGTGAGCTTCAGCCAGGCGGTGCCGCGTTCGCCGGCCGCGATGGGGTAGAGGGACCGGCCGGGCCCGGTGTGGAGGGTGAAGGCTCCGGACTCGCTGATGCCCTCCGTACACCCCTCGAACAGGTGCGGGTGCTGGTCGGCGAGGAAGCCCGACCCGTCGACGGCGCTGTCCTCCTCGTCGGCGGTGTAGGCGATCACGATGTCCCGGCGCGGCCGGACGCCGTGGCGCGCCCAGGCCCGTACGACGGCGAGCACCATCGCGTCCATGTTCTTCATGTCGACCGCCCCGCGGCCCCAGACCACGCCGTCGCGGACCTCCCCGGAGAAGGGGTGCACGCTCCAGTCGGCGGCCTCGGCGGGGACCACGTCGAGGTGGCCGTGGACGAGGAGCGCGGGCGCGGTGGGGTCGCTGCCCTCGACGCGGGCCACCACGTTGGTCCGGCCGGGGGTGCGTTCCAGCAGGGCCGGCTCCAGTCCGGCGCCGGCGAGGCGTTCGGCGACGTACTCGGCGGCGGGCCGCTCGCGGCAGTCGCCGCCGCCCCGGTTGGCGGTGTCGATCCGGATCAGGTCGGAGGTGAAGGCGACGACCTCCTCGAAGGCCGCCGCGTCGAGCGTGCCGTTTTCGCCGTCCACCCATCGCATGTCAGCCATACTGCTCCTCCACGGCCGCGGAGACGACCGTCGTGACGGCTTTGAAGGTCCGGATCCCCTCGTACATGGTCCCACTGGTGTAGGCGATCCGGCGTTCGGCGCAGCGTTCGACCCCGGGCACCACGGTGGCGGCCATCGACAGGTGTTCGGCGTCGAACTCCACCTCCACCGCGAACGGACCGCCGCGTACCGGCTCGTACCGGACGGCGAGCGCGACCGCCTCTGCGGCGGCGGCCCGGATGTCGGCGGCGGTGCGGGCCGGGGTGCGGCAGACGGCGGCGTAGCGCGAGACGTGGTCCTTGACGGCGACGGTGCGCGCGTCGGGGGCGTAGGCGGCGGCGTCGGCGCAGGTCAGGTCGTCGCCGGTGACCAGGATGACGGGGACCCCGTACTCGGCGACGACGTGGGCGTTGAGCAGTCCCTCGCTGGCGCGCAGGCCGTTGAGCCAGACCCCGGTGATGGAGTTGGCGAGGTAGGTGTGGGCGAGGACGCCCTCGGCGCCGGCGCCCGTGTGGTAGCCGACGAAGGCGATGCCGTCGACGTCGCCGTGCTGCACGCCCTCGACCATGGAGAGGGACTTGTGGCGGCCGGTGAGCATCTCGGCCCGTGCGTCGAGCCGCTCCAGCAGCAGGTTGCGCATGGTCCAGTGGGCCTCGTTGACGAGGACCCGGTCGGCGCCGCCGTCGTAGAGGCCGAGCACGGCGGCGTTCACGTCCGAGGTGAACATGGCCCGGCAGCGCTCCCACTGGGCGGTCCCGGGCAGTACGTCGGCGGGCCAGGTGACGCCGGTGGCGCCTTCCATGTCGGCGGAGATGAGGATCTTCATCGTGCCCCCGGTGGGTCGGGTCGCGGAGGCCCCACCCTAGCCGCCCGGCCCGCTCCGGTCCCGGGGGCCACGCCCGGGGCGCGGCGCCGGGCGGGCCGGCCCTCGGGCCCGGTCGTGCGCCGGTCGTGCGCCGGGGTGGCGGGACGGGCGCCGGGCGGCTCACTCCGTCGCGGAAAACCACCCGAACCGGTGAGCCGCTTCCGGGGGCGTCGCGGCAACGGCCTTGCTCAGGACTCGACTTCCTTCGCGAGGTTCGCGAGGACGGTGTCGTAGATGCGGCCGAGGCCCTTGGGCGCGAAGGTGCGCTCGAAGAAGCCGCCGATCCCGCCCGCGCCGTTCCAGACGGTGCTGACCACGGCCTTGGACTTGCCCTCGCCCGCGGGGGTCACGGTCCAGGTGGTGACCATGGAGGAGTTGCGGTCCTTCTCCACGAGCCGGCCGTCGGTGGGCTCGGTGACCTCCAGCAGGCAGTCCCGGACGCGCTTGCTGGTGGCCTGGAGCTTCCAGTGGACCAGGGTGCCCTCGCCGTCGCCGCCCTCGCGGACCTCGTACTCGCTGAAGTGCTCGGGGAGCAGCTTGGAGCGGCTGCCGGTGTAGTCCGCGAGCGTGTCGAACACGGTCTCCGCGTCGGCCCCGATGATGCGCTCCGTGGTGGCCTCGACCTGCCCCATACCTGTTCCTCCAGCAATCGTTCTCGCTCGTCGGCGGCAAGCCAACCACCTCCGGGGCGGGCGCCCAAATCCGGGGCCCGGGGAAGCGCCCCGCGCGATCACGGGAACGCGCGTTCCCTTCCGGGGGCGGCGGGCCGGCACGCGGACGTCCGCGTGCCCGGCGGACCGGGGCCCCCGGGCCGACGCCCTCCGGGCCGCCCGGGGCGCCTCGCCGCCCCGGGGGAGCCCGTGACACCCGGGGGTACTCCATCTGCGGCCCGGGGAACGCGAGCGGTCCACGCCCCGGCCACGGCGCCGCCGCCCCCGCCCGGCCGGGCCGCGCGCACGGGCGTGCGCGGGCGGGCCGGGCGGGGGCGTCCCGGTACCGGCGCCGGGTCACCCGCCAAGTCCGCCGACCCGTGGCCGAATTCGGTGCCGACCCCGGCCGGGCACCGGGCGGACCGGGCCGCAGCCGCCGCGGAGCGGCCCCGGGGCCCGGCTCCCGCGGGTTCCGCCCGCGGTGATCACTCCGATGGCCGCGCGCGCCTGCCGAGGGGTCATCACATCGGGCCAATAGGCTGCCCAATCCCGTCTTCCCGCGACGGTTTCCGGGACGATTCCGCCCAGAACCCTCGGCTGGGAGGCCCCATGCTGCACCCCGTTCCGCATCCGTCGAAGAAGCGCGCCGCCGTACTGCTGTCGCTCTCCGCCATCGCCGCCGCCCTCACGAGCCCGGTGGTCGCGGCTCCGGCACCGGCCCCGGCGCCCGCGCCCGCCCCGGCCGCCGCCACCCTGCGCTGGACCGGCTGCGCGACGCCCCGCTACCCGACGCTCCAGTGCGCCTCCCTGAAGGTCCCGCTCGACCACGACCACCCGGCCGGGCGGCAGATCTCCCTGGCCCTGACCCGGGTCCCGCACACCGCCGCCACCTCCCAGGGCCCCCTGCTGGTCAACCCCGGCGGCCCGGGCGGCAGCGGGCGCGCCCTGGCCGGTTTCGTCGCCTCCACGCTGCCCAAGGACGTGGCCGGCCAGTACGACGTGATCGGCTTCGACCCCCGGGGCGTGGGCAAGAGCGAGCCCGTCCTGGACTGCGGGGCAGGTCACTTCAAGCCGGTCCGGCCCGACTCCGTACCCCTCGACCCGGCGACCGAGCAGGCCAACCTGGAGCGGGTGCGGTCCTTCGCCGAGTCCTGCCAGACCAGGCACGCGGACGTCCTCCCGTACGTGGGCACCGTCTCGGCCGCCCGCGACCTGGAGGTGCTGCGCACGGCCCTGGGCGCCGAGCGGCTCAGCTACTTCGGCTACTCCTACGGGACCTACCTGGGCGCGGTGTACGCCCGCCTCCACCCGGACCGGGTGCACCGTCTGGTGCTGGACTCCGTGGTCGACCCGGGCGGGGTCTGGTACGAGGACAACCTCGCCCAGGACCAGGCCTTCGACGCCCGCCACAAGTCCTTCCTGGCCTGGGTGGCCCAGTACGACGCCACCTACCACCTGGGCACCGACCCGGCCGCCGTCGAGGAGCGCTGGTACGCGATGCGCACGGCGCTGCGGTCCGCTCCGGCGGGCGGGAAGGTGGGGGCGGCGGAGCTGGAGGACACCTACATGCCGGGCGGCTACTACAACGGCTACTGGCCGGCCCTCGCCGAGGCCTTCGCCGCGTACGCGGTGCGCGAGGACCCGAAGCCGCTCGTGGCGGCGTACGAACGGTTCGGGGCGGTGGAGCCCTCGGCGGGCAACAGCTACAGCGTGTACACGGCGGTGCAGTGCCGGGATTCGGCCTGGCCCCGGGACTGGAACACGTGGCGGGCCGACATGTGGCGCACGCACGCCAAGGCGCCCTTCATGACCTGGAACAACGCCTGGTACAACGCCCCGTGCGCGTTCTGGAAGACGGAGCCCCTCCAGACGCCGGACGTGACGAACCACGACCTGCCCCCGGCGCTGCTGTTCCAGGCGACCGAGGACGCGGCGACCCCCTTCGAGGGCGCCGTGACCATGCACGACAAGCTGGCCGGCTCGGCGCTGGTGGTGGAGGAGGGCGGCGGCAACCACGGCGTCGCCCTGAGCGGGAACAAGTGCCTGGACGAGAAGCTCGCCGCGTACCTGAGGACGGGTCAGGCCGCGGACGCCACCTGCCCGGCCCAGCCCGCCCCCAAGCCGGCCGCCGCGACGCGCGCGGTGCCGCCGTCGGCCGGCGGAGCCGCCCTGCACGGGCTGCTGGGGTTCCGCGGCTGAACCCTCCCCCGAAGGGCGGGCGCGGGGCCGGTCACGCGTCCGGGTGCCCGGCCACCAGCCGGCCCAGGGCGTCGGTGGCCGCCGCCGCCAGCCGGGGGTGGGCCTGGGCCCGGACCAGGACGTCCCGGGCCCGCGGGTCGGCCAGCGCCCCGAGCCCCTCGACGCAGGCGAGGGCCACCCGCCAGTACGGGTCGTGCGGCGCGAGCAGCCTCGACAGGGTGGCCATCAGGGCCGGGGCCGACTCGGGGGCCCGCAGCGCGGCCAGCAGCCGGACCGGGTGCAGGGCGTAGGCGGTGCGCAGGGCGTTCGTCGCCAGCGCCGCCGCCGCGCGGGCGGTGCGCGGGTCCCCGAGGACGGCGAGGGCCTGCGCGGCGGCCTCGCAGCGCGCCGGGTCCCGGTGGTTGAGGAGCAGGACCAGCGGCTCGAAGGCACGCCGGTCCCGGGCCAGGCCGAGCCGGTAGGCCGCCAGTTCGCGCGCCCACAGGCGCAGCCCGGCGGAGGTCAGCGACGCGGCCAGCGCATCGGGCCCCGCCACGAGCAGCTCCTCGTACTCCGGCGATCCGTCCGCCTCGGCCCGCAGGCGCTCCAACACGTCGTTCACACGGCCACACTAGGGCGCGGCGGGCCTCGCCACGCCCGGTTCGGCGGAGTTCGCGGGCGCTTCTGATCGATCATCGATGATCGGTACATTTGGGCGGTACAGGTCACATCTCCGCGCTCTGGCGCGCCAGTTACCGCGGGGTTAATGTCGTTCCACACGCACGGGACCGGCCTGGTGACGCAGCCGCCCGTGTCAGTCGGTTCACCGCACCACCTTCACTCACGGCAGGACCCCGGGACAGGGTCGTGCCGCCCAGGCCCGCCGCACCCGGTCTCCCCGGGCGCGAGCACTCCGGGCCCGCCCCGCACGGCACGCCCGTACGGCTCCGCGCGCACCGCGTCGACGCCCCGCGTCCCCGCACCGCGCCCCCGCACGTCCCCGCACCCTTCGCCGTACGGCACCCCGCGCGCGCACCGTGCGCCGCGCGCGCTTCCCAGTCGTCACCCTCATTCCACTGGAGTCCCGCGATGGACCTTCCGTCCACGTCCGGTCAGTCCACCCCGTCCGGCAGTCCGCGCACCGTCGCCGTCGTCGGCCTCGGCACGATGGGCACCGGCATCGCCGAGGTCCTCGCCCGGGCCGGCCGCGAGGTCATCGGCATCGACGTCAGCGAGGCCGCCGCCCGCCGGGCCACCGCCTCCCTCGCCGCCGCCACGGCCCGCTCCGTCGCCAAGGAGCGCCTCACCGAGCAGGAGCGCGAGGGGGTCCTGGCCCGCTTCCGCACCTTCACCGACCTCGGCGCCGCGGCCGACGCCGACCTCGTCATCGAGGTGGTCCCGGAGGACTACGACCTCAAGCACCGCCTCTTCGACGAGCTCGACGCGATCGTGCGCCCCGACACGATCCTGGCCACCGGCACCAACGCCCTGTCGGTGACCCGGCTCGCCGCCGAGTCGCTGCGCCCCGAGCGGGTGCTCGGCCTGCACTTCTTCAACCCGGCCCCGGCGATGAAGCTCGTGGAGATCGTCTCCTGCGTGCTGACCGCGCCCCCGGCCGTCGAGGCGGTCACCGAGCTGGCCCGCGAGCTGGGCAAGCAGCCCGTCGCGGTGGGCGACCGGCCCGGTTTCGTTGCCGACGGCCTTCTCTTCGGCTACCTCAACCAGGCCGCCGCCATGTACGAGGCGAAGTACGCCTCCCGCGAGGACATCGACGCGGCGATGCGGCTGGGCTGCGGGCTGCCGATGGGCCCGCTGGCGCTCCTCGACCTGATCGGCGTGGACACCGCGCGCACCGTGCTGGAGGCCATGTACGCCTCCTCCGGCGACCGGCTGCACGCCCCGGCCCCGATCCTCGGCCACCTCGCCGAGGCCGGGCTGACCGGCCAGAAGTCGGGCCGCGGGTTCTACACCTACGAGGCGCCGGGCAGCGCGGTGGTCGTCCGCGACCTGCAGACCCCGCTGGACGGGTCCCTGCTGGGCACGGGCCGTGCGGTCTCCTCGGTGGGCGTGGCCGGCTCGGGGACCATGGCGAGCGGCATCGCCCAGGTCTTCGCGCAGGCCGGCTACGACGTGGTGCTGGCGGCCCGCAGCCAGGAGAAGGCCGAGGCCGCGAAGGCCGCGATCGGGAAGTCCTTGGGCCGTGCGGTGTCCAAGGGCCGCCTGACCGAGGAGGCCGCCGCGCAGACCCTCGGCCGAATCACCCCGGCCGGTTCGCTGGAGGCCTTCGCCGAGGTGGACCTGGCGGTGGAGGCCGTCGCCGAGGACCTGGCCGTCAAGCAGGAGCTCTTCGCGGGCCTGGACAAGGTGTGCAAGCCGGGCGCGGTCCTGGCCACCACCACCTCCTCGCTCCCGGTGATCGCCGTCGCACGGGCCACGGCGCGTCCCCAGGACGTGATCGGCATGCACTTCTTCAACCCGGCCCCGGCCATGAAGCTGGTCGAGGTGGTCCGGACCGTCCTGACGGCCGACGACGTGCACGCCACCGTCCGCGAGGTCTGCACGAAGGTGCGCAAGCACCCGGTGGACTGCGGGGACCGGGCGGGCTTCATCGTGAACGCGCTGCTGTTCCCGTACCTGAACAACGCGATCAAGATGGTCGAGCAGCACTACGCCGGCATCGACGACATCGACGCCGCGATGAAGCTGGGCGGCGGGTACCCGATGGGGCCCTTCGAGCTGCTCGACGTGGTCGGCCTGGACGTGTCGCTCGCCATCGAGAAGGTGCTCCACCAGGAGTTCCGCGACCCCGGCCTGGCCCCCTCCCCGCTGTTGGAGCACCTGGTCGCGGCGGGCTGCCTGGGCCGGAAGACCGGCCGCGGATTCCGTGAGTACGCCCGCCGGTAAGGGGACTCCCCCCGATCCGGCGGTCCACGAGCAGGATGCGTGGGGAGGGCTGCTCGGGTCCGCCGGACCCTCACGGCGGACGAACCCTCCCGGGCCCAGTGCGGGCCCTCCCCCGCATCCACCCCTGTCCGACCCCCCACAGGCGCGCTCCCCCGCGCGAATGAAGTACTTTCGCTCTATGTCCCAGCCGGCCAAGACCTCACCCCGCGCCTCCTCGGCCTCCGACGCCCCGGAGAGCGCGGCGGGCACGCGGGCCGCAGCCCAGCGGCTCAAGATGCGCCGCGAGCTCGCCGCGGCGGCCATGGAGCTCTTCGCGACGAAGGGGTACGAGGCCACCACGGTCGACGAGATCGCCGCGACCGCCGGGGTGGCCCGGCGGACCTTCTTCCGGCACTTCCGCTCCAAGGAAGAGGCGATCTTCCCGGACCACGACGACACCCTGATCCGCGCCGAGGCGGTGCTGGACGTGGCCCCGGCGCACGAGCACCCGCTCGACACGGTGTGCCGGGGGATCAAGGAAGTCATGAAGATGTACGCCGCCTCGCCGGCGGTGTCGGTGGAGCGCTACCGGCTGACCCGCGAGGTGCCGGCGCTGCGGGAGCGGGAGATCGCCTCGGTGGCCCGCTACGAGCGGCTGTTCACCCGCTACCTGCTGGCCCACTTCGACGAGCAGGACCACCACGACGGCAACGACGATCCGCTGCTGGCCGAGGTGGCCGCCTCGGCGGTGGTCACCGCCCACAACCACGTGCTGCGGCGCTGGCTGCGGGCCGGTGGGCAGGGGGACGTGGAGGCGCAGCTGGACCACGCCTTCTCGATCGTCCGCAAGACCTTCGGCTCCGGGATCGGCGCGGGGCGCACGGCCGTCGCGGACGTCCCGGCCCCGGCTCCGCAGGCGGCCGTCCGCACCGAGGGCGAGGTGCTGGTCGCGGTGGCCCGGACCGACGCCCCGCTCGACGAGGTCATGAGGACCATCGAAGAGGCACTCAGGAACAGGTAGTCACGCTCGTCACAGTGGCCGCTCCCGATTCGGGGGCGGCCACTTTCGTTTGTCCGACTTGCCCCTACTCACGGGTAACTCTGATCGATCATCGCTCATCTGCGCAGGTCAATAGGCAAATGAGAGAAAGTTTTGGCACGCGGTGCCTTGCTGAGTGACACGGGGTGCCATACGTTGAATCTCGTCCGGATGTCCCCGCGGCCCACGCCCACTCGGCACGGAACGCGCCCCGGATGCCTGCGTCACCAGGCCCCGCGCACCTCACCACGGGTGCGCCAGCACCACCGCTCCGCCGGACCGACGGCACTCGCAGCACCCACCCGCTCCCACGCACGCAACGCGTACCCCTCAGCGCACCCTCATCAGCGCTCAGCCGGAGGCAACACCGTGAAGGACATCCTGGACGCGATCCAGTCGCAGGCCGCTACGCCCGCCGACTTCGCGAATCTGCCGCTCCCCGACTCGTACCGCGCGATCACCGTGCACAAGGACGAGGCGGAGATGTTCGCCGGGCTCACCACCCGTGAGAAGGACCCCCGCAAGTCCCTGCACCTCGACCAGGTCCCGGTCCCCGAACTCGGTCCGGGCGAGGCCCTCGTGGCCGTCATGGCCTCCTCGGTCAACTACAACTCCGTGTGGACCTCGATCTTCGAGCCGGTCTCCACCTTCAGCTTCCTGGAGCGCTACGGGCGCCTCTCGGAGCTCACCAAGCGCCACGACCTCCCGTACCACGTCATCGGCTCCGACCTCGCGGGCGTCGTGCTGCGCACCGGTCCCGGCGTCAACGCCTGGAAGCCGGGCGACGAGGTCGTCGCGCACTGCCTCTCGGTCGAGCTGGAGTCCTCCGACGGCCACAACGACACGATGCTCGACCCCGAGCAGCGGATCTGGGGCTTCGAGACCAACTTCGGCGGCCTGGCGGAGATCGCACTCGTCAAGTCCAACCAGCTGATGCCCAAGCCGGACCACCTCAGCTGGGAGGAGGCCGCGTCCCCGGGCCTGGTCAACTCGACCGCGTACCGCCAGCTGGTCTCCCGCAACGGCGCCGGGATGAAGCAGGGCGACAACGTCCTGATCTGGGGCGCCAGCGGCGGCCTCGGTTCCTACGCCACCCAGTTCGCGCTGGCCGGCGGCGCCAACCCGATCTGCGTCGTCTCCTCCCCCGAGAAGGCCGACATCTGCCGGGCCATGGGCGCGACCGCGGTCATCGACCGCAACGCCGAGGGCTACAAGTTCTGGAAGGACGAGCACACCCAGGACCCCAAGGAGTGGAAGCGCTTCGGCAAGCGCATCCGCGAGCTGACCGGCGGCGAGGACATCGACATCGTCTTCGAGCACCCCGGCCGCGAGACCTTCGGCGCCAGCGTCTACGTCACCCGCAAGGGCGGCACCATCACCACCTGCGCCTCCACCTCCGGCTACATGCACGAGTACGACAACCGCTACCTGTGGATGTCGCTGAAGCGGATCATCGGCTCGCACTTCGCGAACTACCGCGAGGCGTGGGAGGCCAACCGCCTGGTCGCCAAGGGCAAGATCCACCCCACCCTCTCCAAGGTCTACTCCCTGGAGGAGACCGGACAGGCCGCCTACGACGTCCACCGCAACCTCCACCAGGGCAAGGTCGGCGTCCTCGCCCTCGCCCCCGAAGAGGGCCTGGGCGTCCGCGACCACGAGCTGCGCGCACAGCACCTCGACGCGATCAACCGCTTCCGCAACGTCTGAGTCCGCTCAAAGGCCATAAGGATCGCCTGAGATGACAGAGCGCCAGAAAGACCGTCCGTGGCTCATGCGGACGTACGCCGGCCACTCCACGGCCGAGGCGTCCAACGAGCTGTACCGCCGCAACCTCGCCAAGGGCCAGACCGGCCTGTCGGTCGCGTTCGACCTCCCGACGCAGACCGGCTACGACCCCGACCACATCCTCGCCCGCGGCGAGGTGGGCCGGGTCGGGGTCCCGGTCTCCCACCTGGGCGACATGCGGCGGCTGTTCCAGGACATCCCCCTGGAACAGATGAACACCTCGATGACGATCAACGCCACCGCCATGTGGCTGCTGGCGCTCTACCAGGTGGCCGCCGAGGAGCAGGGAGCGGACGTCTCCCTGCTCCAGGGCACCACCCAGAACGACATCGTCAAGGAGTACCTCTCGCGCGGGACGCACGTCTTCCCGCCCGGGCCGTCGCTCCGGCTGACGACGGACATGATCGCGTACACGGTCAACCACATCCCGAAGTGGAACCCGATCAACATCTGCTCGTACCACCTCCAGGAGGCCGGGGCCACCCCGGTCCAGGAGATCTCGTACGCGATGTCCACCGCGATCGCCGTCCTGGACTCGGTGCGCGACTCGGGCCAGGTGCCCGAGGAGCGCTTCGGCGAGGTGGTCGCCCGTATCTCCTTCTTCGTGAACGCGGGCGTCCGCTTCATCGAGGAGATGTGCAAGATGCGCGCCTTCGGCCGGATCTGGGACCAGGTCACCCGCGAGCGCTACGGCATCGAGAACGACAAGCAGCGCCGCTTCCGCTACGGCGTCCAGGTCAACTCCCTGGGCCTGACGGAGGCGCAGCCCGAGAACAACGTCCAGCGGATCGTCCTGGAGATGCTGGCCGTCACCCTCTCCAAGGACGCCCGGGCCCGCGCCGTGCAGCTGCCCGCCTGGAACGAGGCGCTGGGTCTGCCCCGGCCCTGGGACCAGCAGTGGTCGCTGCGCATCCAGCAGGTCCTGGCGCACGAGAGCGACCTGCTGGAGTACGAGGACATCTTCGCGGGCTCGCACGTGATCGAGGCCAAGGTGGAGTCCCTCGTGGCGGAGTGCCGGGCCGAGATCGACCGGATCCAGGAGATGGGCGGTGCCATGGCCGCCGTCGAGTCCGGGTACCTGAAGGGCGAGCTCGTCGCCTCGCACGCCGAACGGCGCGCCCGGATCGAGGCCGGCGAGGACAAGATCGTCGGCGTCAACTGCTTCCAGCAGACCGAGGAGAACCCGCTCACCGCCGACCTGGACGGCGCCATCATGACGGTGGACGGGGCCGTGGAGGAGCTGACCGTCGAGCGGATCCGCCGCTGGCGGGCCGAGCGGCAGGAGTCCTCGGACCGGCAGGGCGGCGGCGACCCGTTCGTCTTCCCGACCGTCGGACAGGCCCTGGACCGGCTGAAGGAGGCCGCCGCGGGGACCGAGAACCTGATGGAGGCCACCCTGGAGTGCGCCCGCGCGGGCGTCACCACCGGCGAGTGGGCGAGCGCCCTGCGCGAGGTGTTCGGCGAGTTCCGCGCCCCGACCGGGGTCTCCTCGGCCCCGGTGGCCGTCACCGCCGAGCCGGGCACTCCGATGGCCCTGGTCCGCGAGAAGGTCTCCCGCACGGCGGACGAGCTGGGCTCCGGCCGGCTGCGCCTGCTGGTCGGCAAGCCCGGCCTGGACGGGCACTCCAACGGTGCCGAGCAGATCGCCGTCCGGGCCCGCGACGCCGGCTTCGAGGTGGTCTACCAGGGCATCCGGCTGACCCCCGAGGAGATCTCCTCCGCGGCGCTGGCCGAGGACGTGCACTGCGTGGGACTGTCCATCCTGTCCGGTTCGCACTGCGCGCTCGTCCCGGACGTCCTGGAACGCCTGCGCACGGCGGGGGCGGGTGACGTCCCGGTCATCGTGGGGGGCATCATTCCGAACGCCGACGCCGTCACGCTGAAGGAGGCCGGGGTGGCCGCCGTGTTCACCCCCAAGGACTTCGGCATAACGGAGATCATCGGCCGTATCGTCGACGAGATCCGCAAGGCCAACAAGCTCCACCCCCTCACCATCGTTGAAAGCACGGAGGTCCCCGCATGACCACGCCCTCTTCCCCGGTCAACCGGCTGCGCCCGCGCCGTTCCTGCCTCGCGGTGCCGGGTTCCAACCCGCGGTTCCTGGAGAAGGCCCAGGGCCTGCCCGCGGACCAGGTCTTCCTCGACCTGGAGGACGCCTGCGCCCCGCTCGCCAAGGAAGGCGCCCGCCACACGATCGTGGACGCGCTGAACAACGGCGACTGGACCGGCAAGACCCGTGTGGTGCGCGTCAACGACTGGACCACCCACTGGACGTACCGCGACGTCATCACCGTCGTCGAGGGCGCCGGCCAGAACCTCGACTGCATCATGCTGCCGAAGGTCCAGGACGCCCAGCAGGTCGTGGCGCTGGACCTGCTGCTGACGCAGATCGAGAAGACGATGGGCTTCGAGGTCGGCAAGATCGGCATCGAGGCGCAGATCGAGAACGCCAAGGGCCTGGTGAACGTCGACGCGATCGCCGGCGCCTCGCCGCGCCTGGAGACCATCATCTTCGGCCCGGCCGACTTCATGGCCTCGATCAACATGAAGTCCCTGGTCGTGGGCATGCAGCCGCCCGGCTACCCGGCGGACGCCTACCACTACATCCTGATGCGGATCCTGATGGCGGCCCGCATGCACGACCTCCAGGCGATCGACGGCCCCTTCCTGCAGATCCGCGACGTGGACGCCTACCGCGAGGTGGCCGGCCGCGCCGCCGCCCTGGGCTTCGACGGCAAGTGGGTCCTGCACCCCGGCCAGGTCGACGCCGCCAACGAGGTCTTCTCCCCCTCCCAGGAGGACTACGACCACTCCGAGCTGATCCTCGACGCGTACGACTGGTGCACCTCCGAGGCGGGCGGCAAGAAGGGCTCCGCGATGCTCGGCGACGAGATGATCGACGAGGCCAGCCGCAAGATGGCCCTGGTCATCGCGGGCAAGGGCCGGGCCGCCGGCATGCAGCGCACCAGCAAGTTCGAGATCCCGGAGGCCTGAGCGATGCAGTTCGGACGCACCTACGAAGAGTTCGAGGTCGGCGCGGTCTACAAGCACTGGCCCGGAAAGACGGTCACGGAGTACGACGACCACCTCTTCTGCCTGCTGACCATGAACCACCACCCGCTCCACATGGACAGCAACTACGCCGAGAACACCACGGACTTCGGCAAGAACGTGGTCGTGGGCAACTACATCTACTCGCTGCTGCTGGGCATGTCCGTGCCGGACGTCTCCGGGAAGGCCATCGCCAACCTGGAGATCGAGTCCCTGCGGCACGTGGCGCCTACCTTCCACGGCGACACGATCTACGGCGAGACCACGGTCCTGGACAAGACCCCGTCGAAGTCGAAGAACGACCGCGGGATCGTCTACGTCGAGACCAAGGGCTACAAGCAGGACGGCACCCTCGTCTGCGTCTTCCGGCGCAAGGTGATGGTCCCGACCGAGACGTACATCAAGGAGCGCGGCGGCGAACAGCCCGGCCGGCCCACGCTGAAGGAACAGGGGAAGTAGCCATGGCCCGACTCGCCCAGACCGCCGGGCTCACGGACGTCCAGCGGGAGATCCTGAAGACCGTCCGCGAGTTCGTCGACAAGGAGATCATCCCGGTCGCGACCGAGCTGGAGCACCGCGACGAGTACCCGCAGCAGATCGTCGACGGTCTCAAGGAGCTCGGCCTGTTCGGCCTGATGATCCCCGAGGAGTACGGCGGCCTGGGTGAGTCGTTGCTCACCTACGCGCTGTGCGTCGAGGAGATAGCCCGCGGCTGGATGTCCGTCTCGGGCATCATCAACACCCACTTCATCGTGGCGTACATGCTCAAGCAGCACGGCACGCAGGAGCAGAAGGACCACTTCCTGCCGCGGATGGCGCTGGGCGAGGTCCGGGGCGCGTTCTCGATGTCCGAGCCGGGCCTGGGCTCGGACGTGTCGGCCATCACGTCCAAGGCGGTGAAGGACGGCGACGAGTACGTCCTGAACGGCCAGAAGATGTGGCTGACGAACGGCGGGACGTCCACCCTGGTGGCCGTCCTGGTCCGGAGTGACGAAGGACACCCCGAGGGCACGGCGCCCCACAAGTCGATGACCACCTTCCTCGTGGAGAAGGAGCCGGGCTTCGGAGAGGTCCGTCCGGGCCTGACGATTCCGGGCAAGATCGACAAGATGGGCTACAAGGGTGTCGACACGACCGAGCTGATCATGGACGGACTGCGCATTCCGGCCAATCGTGTCCTCGGCGGCCAGACGGGCCGAGGGTTTTACCAAATGATGGACGGCGTCGAGGTCGGCCGCGTCAACGTGGCGGCCCGTGGCTGTGGCGTCGCTCAGCGTGCGTTCGAGCTGGGTGTCTCCTATGCCCAGCAACGTCACACTTTCGGCAAGGCGATCGCCGAGCACCAGGCCATCCAGTTCAAGCTGGCCGAGATGGCTACCAAGGTCGAAGCCGCCCATGCGATGATGGTCAATGCAGCACGCAAAAAGGACTCCGGGGAACGAAACGACCTCGAAGCCGGGATGGCGAAGTACCTCGCCTCCGAATACTGCAAGGAGGTCGTGGAGGATGCCTTCCGCATCCACGGCGGCTACGGATTCTCGAAGGAGTACGAGATCGAGCGCCTCTACCGGGAGGCGCCGATGCTGCTGATCGGCGAGGGTACCGCCGAAATCCAGAAAATGATCATCGGGCGACGCCTGCTCGAGGAGTACCGGATCCAGGGCTGAAAGTCCCTTTTGCTGTGAATCGCCCAGCGATTCACAGCAAAAGAGTCACTAGCAGTCACGGGTCTTGGGCCATCGACTCGGCTTCTGGCTTGCCCAGTTGTTGCGCGCAACCGATAGCATTCCAGTAAAGCCGCCGTCCCGTCCCCCCGTTTGCGGCGCGGCAATCACCCGCTACGAAGGTCATCCATGCCCCACAGCCAAACCTCTGCACCTCGCGTCGGCCTCCTCGGTGGACGTCTCGCACGCGGAGCATCGCCGTGGCTTCTGCCGACCGTCGCCACCGCGGCCATCAGCCTCACCCGGGCGCGCAAGTCCGGACGCTGGGCCGCGGCAGCCGTGCCCGCCACCGCGCTCGCGGCGGGCATGCTGTGGTTCTTCCGCGACCCCGAGCGTGAGATCACCGAGGGCCGCGTCATCTCGCCCGCCGACGGTGTGGTGCAGAGCATCATGCCGTGGAAGGACGGACGCACCCGCGTCGCGATCTTCATGAGCCCGCTGAACGTCCACGTCAACCGCGCGCCCCTCGCGGGCACGGTGACGTCCGTGGAGCACATCCCCGGCGGGTTCGTCCCGGCGTTCAACAAGGAGAGCGAGAACAACGAGCGCGTCGTCTGGCACTTCGACACCGAGCTCGGCGACATCGAGATGGTGCAGATCGCCGGCGCCGTCGCGCGTCGCATCGTCCCGTACCTGCCGGCCGGCACCAAGGTGGAGCAGGGCGAACGCATCGGTCTGATCCGCTTCGGCTCGCGCGTCGACATCTACCTCCCCGAGGGCGTCGAGGTCGCGGTCGAGGTCGGTCAGGCCACCACCGCGGGGGTGACCCGAATTGACCGTGACTGACCCTGAGACCCCTGCCACCGGCTGGGTTCCCGAGCATGCCGAGGAGGAGTCCGCCGAAGACGACATGCCGCTCTCGTTGCGGCTGTCGATAGCGGACACCCTCACCCTCGGTAACGCGACCTGCGGATTCATGGCGGTGTACTTCACCACCACCGGAATCCTCATCCCGCACCTCACCGGCAGCGGCGAGTCGGGCATGGCCCGGCACAGCGCGGCGACCGCGGTGATACTGATGCTCCTCGCGGCGGTCTTCGACCTCTTCGACGGCATCGTCGCCCGGAAGCTGCGCAGCTCGCCGATGGGCGCGGAGCTGGACAACCTGTCCGACCTGATCAGCTTCGGGCTGGCGCCGGCGTACTTCGTGCTCGTCTACGGCATGGTCGCCGACGACGCGCACCAGAAGATGTCGGCACTGGCGGCGATCGTGGTGCTGCTGGCGGTGGTCCTGCGGCTGGCGAGATTCAGCTGCGTGACCATGAAGGACGGCATGTTCCAGGGCATGCCCAGCCCCTTCGGCGCCCTGACGGTCGTCTCGATCGTGCTGCTGGAGCTGCCGTTCGTGCCGACGCTGCTGGCGATCATCGGGGTGGCCTGGCTGATGGTGAGCCGGGTCGAGTACCCCAAGCCGCGGGGTGTCCTCGCGGCGGCGATGCTCAGCTGGATCGTCGGTGCCATGGGGCTGCTGGCCGCCTGGGCCTTCGACGCCCCGGGTGGACAGCTCCTGCTCCAGACGGGCTGCGCGCTGCAGATCGCTCTGGCGGCGACCATCCCGCTGTTCGCGACGACCCGTCGCGCGAACACGTTCCGCCACAACCGGCGGGAGGCGCGGGCGGCGCAGCTGCCGTAACGCTGCGCCGTGCCGCTCCGAACGAAGGCCCCGGGTGCCCCTGGCACCCGGGGCCTTCGCCGTGCCCGGGGGCGCGAGGCTCAAGACCCGGGCTCCGCCCCGGACCCCGCGCCTCAAACGCCGGCGGGGCTGGATCGGGGCACCCCCGGAGGGTGGCGGCGTAGGCTTGATGTCGGAAAACTGCCAGCCCGGGGCCGGTCCGGACGGGAAGCTGGGGGCATGTACACCGACACCGACCGTTGCGTCAGGGCCGTGCAGTCGAAGGACGCCCGTTTCGACGGGTGGTTCTTCACCGCCGTCCGGACCACCGGGATCTACTGCCGGCCCAGCTGCCCGGCCGTGCCCCCCAAGGTCGAGAACATGAGCTTCCTGCCCAGCGCCGCGGCCTGCCAGCAGGCCGGGTACCGGGCCTGCAAGCGGTGCCGGCCGGACACGAGCCCCGGCTCTCCCGAGTGGAACGCCCGCGCCGACGCCGTGGCCCGGGCCATGCGGCTGATCCAGGACGGGGTGGTCGACCGGGAGGGGGTCACCGGGCTGGCAACGCGGCTCGGGTACTCCACCCGCCAGGTCGAGCGCCAGCTGGGCGCCGAGCTGGGGGCCGGGCCCCTCGCGCTCGCCCGCGCACAGCGCGCGCAGACCGCCCGGCTGCTGATCGAGACCTCCGGGCTGCCGATGGGCGACGTCGCGTTCGCCGCCGGGTTCGCCTCCATCCGCAACTTCAACGAGACGGTGCGCGAGGTCTTCGCCCTCACCCCCGGCGAGCTGCGGGCGAGGGCCGCGAGGGCCGGGCGCAGTGAGCCCCGGGTGCCCGGGACGATCAGTCTGCGGCTGCCCTACCGGGCCCCGCTGAACCCCGACAACCTCTTCGGGCACCTGGCCGCCACCGCGGTCCCCGGGGTGGAGGAGTGGCGGGACGGGGCCTACCGGCGGACGCTGCGGCTCCCGTACGGCACCGGGGTGGTCGCGCTCACGCCGGGTCCCGAGCACATCGGCTGCCGGCTGGCCCTGACCGACCTGCGGGACCTGACCATCGCCATCAGCCGCTGCCGGTGGATGCTGGACCTGGACGCCGACCCGGAGGCCGTGGACGACCAGCTCCGCACCGATCCGCTGCTGGCCCCGCTGGTGGAGAAGGCCCCCGGACGGCGGGTTCCGCGCACCGTGGACGCGGCGGAGTTCGCCGTACGGGCGGTGCTGGGCCAGCAGGTGTCCACGGCGGCCGCGCGTACGCACGCGGCCCGCCTGGTGAGCGCGTACGGGGAGCCGGTGGAGGACCCCCAGGGCGGGCTGACCCACCTCTTCCCGGCCCCGGAGGCGCTGGCCGGCCTCGACCCGGAGACCCTGTCGATGCCGCGCAGCCGCCGCACCACGCTCACCACCCTGGTCGCGGCGCTGGCGGACGGTTCGCTGCCGCTGGGCATCGACAGCGACTGGGAGGCGGCCCGCGCCGCCCTGAACGCCCTGCCCGGTTTCGGGCCGTGGACCACCGAGATCATCGCGATGCGGGCGCTGGGCGACCCGGACGCGTTCCTGCCGTCCGACCTGGGGGTCCGGCGGGCCGCCCAGGGGCTGGGACTGCCGTCCACCCCGGCCGCCCTGACCGGCCGGGCGGCCGGGTGGCGGCCCTGGCGGGCGTACGCCGTGCAGTACCTGTGGGCCACCGAGGACCACGCCATCAACCACCTCCCCGTATGAGGAGCGGAGCAATGAACCGAGCGATGAGCAGTGCCGCGAACAGCGCCGTGAGCGGCGGGAAGACCCACACCGAGGTGCCGAGTCCCCTGGGGACCCTCACCCTGGTGGCCACCGACGGGGTGCTCAGTGCCCTGTACATGACCGAGCACCGGCACCGGCCCGGTGAGGAGACCTTCGGGGAGCGCGTCCCGGCCGACGAGGGGCCCTTCCCCGAGGTGGTGCGCGAGCTGACGGCGTACTTCGCCGGGGAGCTGACGGAGTTCACCGTCCCGGTGCACCTGGAGGGCACCCCGTTCCAGCGCAGCGTGTGGGAGCAGCTGCTGCGGATCCCGTACGGCGAGACCTGGTCCTACGGGCGGCTCGCGGCGGAGCTCGGCAAGCCGAACGCCTCGCGGGCGGTGGGTCTGGCCAACGGGAAGAACCCGGTCAGCATCATCGTGCCGTGCCACCGCGTCATCGGCGCCTCGGGCGCGATGACGGGCTACGGCGGCGGCTTGGACCGCAAGGTGCGGCTGCTGGAGCTGGAGGGGCGGTAGGGACGGCTACCGCCGGGTCAGATCACGGCCAGGGGGACGAGGAGGGCGAAGCCGGCTCCGGCCTCCACCGCGTAGGCGTAGAGGGACGGGTGCTGGACGGGGGCGGCGAGCAGGACGACGCTCTGCTGGGTGGCGGCGGCGGTCACCCAGTCGCCGTCGGCGCCGAGCCGGCCCTGGTACCAGCCCTCGCAGGCGCCGGGACCGGTGACGGCGAGCAGGTCGTCCTCGCGGCGGTAGAAGGCCTGCCAGCCCTCGGCGGGAGCGGCCCAGCCCTCGAAGTCCTCGAAGGGGGCCCAGCCCCCCTCGCGTATCGCGGTGTCGAACAGCCAGACGGGGGTGCCCTCTTCGGTGACCTCGCCCCCCGACTGTTCTTCGGTGGTGAAGTGGACCATGGGGAGGGCGTCGGGACCGTCGGCCGTGCTGGGCCAGGCGTACATCGTGATCATCTGCTGATTCTGTCCTGCTCGCAGTAGGCGCCGTGTTCAACCCCCCGGCCGGGCCGGGGTCTTACGCGGAGTCGGGCCGGCGGCCGTTCTCCAGTTCCACGGTGCCGCCGCCCGATTCCAGGACGCGGCACGCCTCCCGGGCGCGCAGGCCGACCGCTCCGGGGAGGTACTCGGTGAGCCGCTCGGGCTCGACGAGCTTCCAGGAGAGGAGTTCCTCCTCCTGGAGCACGACGGCGTCGAGCCGGTCGGCGTCGAGCACCCCGCCGTCGTAGAGGTAGGCCACCAGGGGCGGGCGGCCGGGTCCCAGGCTCCAGTCGACGGCGAGGAGCCGCCCGAGGGGGACGTCGATGCCGATCTCCTCGGCGCTCTCGCGCCGGGCGGCGGTGCGCGGGGACTCGTTCCGGTCGGACTCGACGGTGCCGCCCGGCAGGGCCCAGCCCTCGCGGTAGTTGGGCTCGACCAGCAGGACCCGGCCCCGCGCGTCGCGGTAGAGGGCGGCGGCCCCGGCCAGCACCCTCGGCAGGCTCGCGATGTAGGCGGCGTAGTCATCGGTGGTGGTCACGCGGCCACCCTAACCGGCCCGCCCGGCACGGTTTCCGGGCGCCCCCGCGATCACCCCTGTGGGTGGCCGCCCTCCTCTCGGTCGCGGCCCTTGGACCCGGCGGCGCGCCGCAGCCGGTGGTGGCGGGCCGGGCCCTGTTCGGTGACGGCGTCGCCGACCATCGCCTTGACGGCGTCGCGCATCCCGTGGTGGGCGTGGTGGCGGGCGGGGCCCGCGCCGGGGTCCGTACGGAGTTCCTTCACCAGCGCCCAGCAAAGCAGCATCATGACGATGACGAAGGGCAGTGCGACCAGGATGGTCGCGGTCTGCAGGGACTTGAGGCCGCCGGCGACGAGCAGGACGGCGGCCACGCCGGCCATCAGGATGCCCCAGGTGACGACGAGCCAGGTCGGCGGGTGCAGCGAGCCGCGGCTGGTCAGCGAGCCCATCACCAGGGAGGCGGAGTCGGCGCTGGTGACGAAGTACGTCATCACGAGGAGCATCGCCAGCCAGGAGGTGAGCGTGCCGAGCGGGAGGGCGTCGAGCATCGCGAACAGCGAGGCCTCCGTGCCGTCCTTGATCTTGGCGGCGAAGTCGACGACGCCGGTGGAGTCGAGGCGGATGGCGGTGCCGCCCATGACGCAGAACCAGACGACGGTGGCCCCGCTGGGGACGAGGAGCACGCCGATGAGGAACTCGCGGATGGTGCGGCCCCGGGAGATGCGGGCGATGAAGGTGCCGACGAACGGGGCCCAGGAGAGCCACCACGCCCAGTAGAAGATCGTCCAGGCGCCGAGCCACTGGGCGTCGGTGAAGGCGCCGGTGCGGGTGGCCATGGGCAGGAGCTGGTGCAGGTAGCCGCCGATGCTGGCGGGGATCACGTCCAGGACGTAGACGGTGGGGCCGAGCACGAAGACGAAGAGCGCCAGGACGCCGGCGAGCACGATGTTGATGCTGCTCAGCCACTTCACGCCCTTGTGCAGGCCGGAGAAGGCGGAGAGCACGAAGGCCGCCGACAGCGAACCGATGATGATCAGTTCGACACCGGTGGAGTCCTCGATCCCCGTGGTGATGCTGAGCCCTTTGGAGACCTGGAGCGCGCCGAGTCCGAGGCTGGTGGCGGTGCCGAAGACGGTGGCGAAGACGGCCAGGAGGTCGACGGCCTTCCCGGCCCATCCGTTGGCCCGCTCCTCCCCCATCAGCGGCACGAAGGCGGAGCTGAGCCGGTTGCCGCGGCCCTTGCGGAAGGTCGCGTAGGCGAGGGCGAGGCCGGCGATGCCGTAGATCGCCCAGGGGGTGAGGGTCCAGTGGAAGAAGCTGTACTCCATGGCCGCGAGGGCCGAGGCACCGCTGCTCGGGGCGGCGCCGGAGGCCGGGGGCGGGACCAGGTAGTGGGTGAGCGGCTCGCCCACCCCGTAGAACATCAGGCCGATGCCCATGCCCGCGCTGAACATCATGGCGATCCACGCGAGGTTGGTGAACTCGGGCTCGGAGTCGTCGGCGCCGAGCCGGATCCGGCCGAAGCGGCTGATGGCGAGGACGACGCACATGACGAGGAACACATCGGCGGCGATCACGAAGAGCCAGGCGAAGTTGTTCAGCACCCAGGTCAGGGCCGTGCCGGAGGCCGTGTCGAAGGAGCTCCCGCCCAGGGCCGCCCAGGCGACGACGGCGAGCACCGTGACCACCCCGATGACCACGACGGTGCGGTCGGGCGCACCGTCCACCGGGGCCTCGGCCCCCTCTCCCCGGGGATCCGGAGGTTGCTGTTCCAGCGATTCCGTGCTCATGCGGCCACACTATGCAGGCGTATATCCCTATTTAGGCGCATGGCGCGCCGCATGTGGCCCAGGCCACTCATGGGCATAGGAGGATCCTCCGGATAAGCTCAGGGTGGCGCGACTGCACTGTTCGATAGCAAGGGATTAGCAAGGTGACGGACGGAGCAGTAACTGAGGCCGCGCGCGTGCTCATCGCCGCGGACAAATTCAAGGGCTCGCTCACGGCCGTGCAGGTCGCGGAGCGGGTGACGGCGGGGCTCCGCAAGGCCGTACCGGACGTGGAAATCGAGACCCTCCCCGTCGCGGACGGCGGCGACGGCACCGTCGCGGCCGCTGTCGCGGCCGGGTTCGAACGCCGGGAGGTACGGGTCACCGGCCCCCTCGGCGACCAGGTCACGGCCGCGTTCGCGTTGCGCGAGGGCACCGCGGTGGTCGAGATGGCGGAGGCCTCCGGCCTCCAGCTGCTGCCCGCGGGCACCTTCGCGGCGCTGACGGCGACCACGTACGGTTCCGGCGAGCTGCTCAAGGCCGCGCTGGACGCGGGCGCGCGCTCGATCGTCTTCGGTGTCGGCGGCAGTGCCACCACCGACGGCGGCGCGGGCATGCTGGCCGCGCTGGGCGCGGTGTTCCTGGACGCGAACGGCGAACCGGTCGGTCCGGGCGGCGGCGCGCTGGCCGGCCTGGCCTCCGCGGACCTGTCCGGGATCGACCCCCGCTTCGCGGAGGTGGACTTCGTGCTGGCCAGCGACGTGGACAACCCGCTGACCGGCCCGAAGGGCTGCGCGGCGGTCTACGGCCCGCAGAAGGGGGCCTCGCCGCAGGACGTGGCGACGCTCGACGCGGCGCTGGCGCACTTCGCGCTGGTGCTGGAGAAGGCGATCGGCCCGAAGGCCGCCGAGTGCGCGGTGCTGCCGGGCGCGGGCGGGGCCGGCGGGATCGGCTACGGTGCGCTGCTGCTCGGCGCCACGTTCCGTCCCGGCATCGAGCTGATGCTGGAGGTGCTGGGCTTCGCCCCGGCGCTGGAGCGCGCCACGCTGGTGATCACCGGTGAGGGTTCGCTGGACGAGCAGACCCTGCACGGCAAGGCCCCGGCGGGCGTCGCCGCCGCGGCGCGGGCCGCCGGCAAGCCGGTCGTGGCCGTCTGCGGGCGTCTGCTGCTGTCCCAGGAGGCCCTGGAGGGCGCCGGCATCCGCCGGGCCTACCCGCTGACGGACCTGGAGCCCGACCCGGCCAAGTCCATCCCGAACGCCGGTCCCCTGCTGGAGCGGGTCGCGGAGAACATCGCCGCCGACGTGCTCTGAGTTCCTCCCGGAGCACGGCCCCGAGGCCCGGCACCCCGTCACCGGGGTGCCGGGCCTCGGGCGTCGGGGAAGCATCCTCGCTGCGGGGCCGGGCCCCCGGTGCCGAGAAACCGGTGCCGGACACCGGGAAACCGAGGCCGGACCCCTGGGGCCTGACCCCTGAGGGCCGGGCCCCGGGGGGGCCGGGAAACCGGGGCCAGGGGTCCGGGGCCGGGAAACCGGGGCCAGGGGTCCGGGGCCGGGAAACCGGGGCCGGACCCCCCGGGCCGGCAAAGTGGGGTCGGTGGACCCGGGCCGGTACCGGGTGGACGGGGGGCGGGCCCTCACACCGGGCCGGTGTTACGCGCCGAGTGTGGTGGCGCGGGTCGCGGAGAGGAGGCCGGCCGTGGTCACGACCCGGGCGAAGCCGCCGCCCTGGAGGTTGACGGCGGTGGCGGTGGCCAGCTCGTCGGCGGTCAGGGACAGGCCGGCCGGGCCCGCGAGGTCGAAGGTGTGGGTGGCGTCCAGCGGTACGAGCACGTCGTAGCCGAGGTTCCCGGCCATGCGGGCGGTGGTCTCGACGCACATGTTGGTCTGGATCCCCACGACGACCAGCTGGCCGATGCCGCGGGCCGTCAGCCAGGCCGCCAGGTCGGGGGTCCCGTAGAAGGCCGAGTTGACGGTCTTGGTGATCACCGGGGAGTCCTCGCGGCGCTCCTCGACGAAGTCCTTGAGGGCGTATCCGGGCCGGTCCGGGGCGAGGACGGAGCCCGGGTGCACGGAGGCGTGCCGGACGAGGACCACGGGGCGGCCCGACTCGCGCCAGGCGTCCATCAGCGCGGCGATGTTCTCCTCCGCGGCCGGGTTGTTGCGCGGGCCCCAGAAGGCGGCGTCGTCGAAGCCCTTCTGGACGTCGATGACGATCAGGGCACTGTCGGGGGCGATCTCGATCGCGGTCTCGTTCATGGCTCCATCGTGTCCGTCGGGCGGGGGCCGTCCCAGTGGCTCCGGGGTCCGCGAACGATGGGATCCTGCCAGGATGGCAGTTCCGCGCATCCCGGTTCTGGCAGAGTGGCCGCATGCACCGCGTCGCGATCGTCGCCCAGCCCGGGATCCGCAGCTTCGACCTCGCCGTCATCACCGAGGTCTGGGGCCCGGACCGCGCCCGGGTCGGGGTGCCGCCCTTCGAACTGCGCCGCTGCGCGCTGGAGAGCGGTCCGATCGCGCTGCCCGGCGGGCTCACCCTCACCCCCGACCGCGGCCTCGACTGGCTCGGCACCGCGGATCTGGTCGTCGTACCGGCGCTGGCCGAGCCCACCGACCCGACGCCCGAGCCGGTGCTGGCCGCACTGCGGGCGGCGCACGCCCGGGGCGTGCCGGTGGCCGCCCTGTGCGCGGGGGCCTTCGTCCTCGCCGAGGCCGGGCTGCTCGACGGGCGCCGCGCGGTGACCCACTGGTGGCTCGCCCCGCAGCTCGCCGCCCGCTACCCCGAGGTGCTGGTCGAGGAGGCCCCGCTCTACGTGGAGGACGACGGGCTGTGGACCTCCGCCGGGGTGGCCTCCGGTATCGACCTGTGCCTGCACCTGGTGCGCGAGGCCCACGGGTCCGAGGCTGCCGCCGCGATCGCCCGCTCGATGGTGACCGGCCCCTTCCGCACCGGGGACCACGCCCAGTACCTGGACCGGCCCACCCCGTCGGCCGACCGGACGGCCGAGGCGCTGGCCGCCGTACGGGAACGGGCCCTGCGCCGGCTGCACGAGCCGCTGGACGTGGCCACGCTCGCGCGGTGGGCCGGCATGTCCCCGCGTTCCTTCGCCCGGCACTTCGCCGCCGCCACCGGGACCACGCCCCACAGGTGGCTGCTGCGCCACCGTCTGGACGAGGCCCGCAAGCTGCTGGAACGCACCGACCATCCGGTCCCCGAGGTGGCCCGGCGGGCCGGGTTCGCCAGCGAGGTCACCTTCCGCCAGCACTTCGCCGCCCACGTCGGTGTGAGCCCGCGCGCGTACCGTGCGGCGGCGTCCGCCGGGTCCGCCGTCCCGTCCGTCGTCCCCGCCGCCGCACCCCGGGGCGGCGACAGTGTTAGAAAGGGCTCATGACCGGACGTTCGGGTCGGGACGGTGACGCGCGGCCGGAGAGCCTGCCGCGCGCCTCCCTGGCCCGCCGCAGCCTCTCCGGTGAGGTCTTCGTGCTCCAGGCGGTGATCGTCCTGGTGCTGATCGTCGCCGCGACGCTCGCCCTGGTCTTCCAGGCCCGCTACGACAGCAGGCAGGACGCCCGCAACCGCTCCCTGGCCGCCGCCGAGGCCTTCGCCCACGCCCCCGGCCTGCCCGCCGCCCTGGCCTCCGCCGACCCGACGGCCAGGCTGGAGCCCCTGGCGGAGGGCGCCCGCCGGGGTTCCGGCCTCGACTTCGTCGCCGTCATGACCAAGGACGGCATCCGCTACACCGACTCCCGGCCCGAGCTGATCGGCAAACGCGCCACGGGCGACTTCTCCCGCGCGGCGGCCGGGCAGTCGTTCACGGAGGTCTTCTCGGGCAAGCCCAGCGACGCGGTCCGCGCCGTGGTGCCCGTACGCGACGCGCAGGGGAAGGTCGTCGGACTGGTCGCCACCGGCATCGAGGTGCGCAACGTCGGCCAGGCGCTGAGCGGGCAGCTGCCGCTGCTGCTCGGCGCGGCCGCCGGGGCCCTGCTGCTGGGGACCGCGGGCGCCGCCCTGGTCAGCCGGCGGCTGCGGCGCCAGACCCGGGGCCTGGGCGCGGCCGACATGGCCAGGATGAACGAGCACCACGAAGCGGTGCTGCACGCGGTGCGCGAGGGCGTCCTCATCGTCGACGCCGACCACCGGCTGCTGCTCGCCAACGACGAGGCCCGGCGGCTGCTGGACCTGCCCCCCGACGCCGAACGGCGGCACGTGGCCGACCTCGGCCTCGATCCGCGCACCAGCGAACTGCTGGTCTCGGGCCGGGTCGCCACCGACGAGGTCCACCTGGCGGGCGACCGGTTGCTGGCCGTCAACGTACGGCCCACCCAGCCCTCGGGCGGGCGGCCGTCGGGCAGCGTCATGACCCTGCGCGACACCACGGAGCTCTCGGCGCTCTCCGGCCGCGCCGAGGTGGCCCGGCAGCGGCTCCAGCTGCTCTACGACGCCGGGGTGCGCATCGGGACCACCCTGGACGTGGTGCGTACCGCCGAGGAGCTGTCGGAGGTGGCCGTCCCGCGCTTCGCCGACTTCGTCACCGTCGAGCTGCTGGAGCCGGTGCTGCGCGGGGACGAGCCCTCCGCGGCCTCCGGGGTGCACACCGAGATGCGGCGGGCGGCCATGACGGGGGTCCGCAGCGACCAGCCGCTCCAGCCGGTCGGGGACGTCATCCGCTTCGCGGTGCCGACCGCTCCGATGGCGGCCGCGCTGGACGCCGGGCACGCGGTGCTCGCCGCCGACCTGCACGCCGCCATGGGCTGGCGGGCCCAGGACGCCGCCGGGACCCGGGTCGCCCTCGACTACGGACTCCATTCGCTGATCTCCGTGCCGCTCCAGGCGCGGGGCGTGGTCCTCGGCATGGCCAACTTCTGGCGGGCCGCCGACTCGCCCGAGGCCTTCGACGAGGAGGACCTGTCCTTCGCCGAGGAGCTGGGGGCACGGGCGGCCGTGTCCATCGACAACGCCCGCCGCTTCACCCGCGAGCACGCCACCGCCGTGACCCTCCAGCGCAGTCTGCTGCCCCGGGTGCTGCCGGACCTGAGCGCGGTGGACGTGGCCTTCCGGTACCTGCCGGCGAAGGCGGGCGTGGGCGGGGACTGGTTCGACGTGATCCCGCTGCCGGGGGCCCGGGTGGCGCTGGTGGTGGGCGACGTCGTGGGGCACGGGGTGCACGCCGCGGCCACGATGGGACGGCTGCGGACCGCCGTGCACAACTTCTCGACCCTCGACATCCCGCCCGACGAGCTGCTGGGGCACCTGGACGAGCTGATCGACCGGATCGACCAGCTGGAGAACGGCAAGCCGGCCGCGGGCAACGGCGGGGACCCCGGCGCGGGCGGGGGCCGGGAAGTGGAGGAGACCGCCGGGATCACCGGCGCCACCTGCCTCTACGCGGTGTACGACCCGGTCTCCGGGCGGTGCACGATGGCCAGTGCCGGCCACCCGGGGCCCGCCCTGGTGCACGCCGACGGGCGGGTGGAGTTCCCGGAGCTGCCGGCCGGGCTCCCCCTGGGGGTGGGCGGCATGCCCTTCGAGACGGCGGGGCTGGTGCTGCCCGAGGGGAGCCGGCTCGTGCTGTTCACGGACGGGCTGCTGGAGGACCGCGACCGGGACTTCGACACCGGGCTGGCGGTGCTGCGGGAGACCCTGTCGCAGACCGGGCGCAGCCCCGAGCAGGCCTGCGCGGACGTCCTGGCGGCGCTGCTGTTCCCGGCGCCGAGCGACGACATCGCGCTGCTGATCGCCGACACGCGGCGGCTGGATCCCGACCGGATCGCGGAATGGGAGGTGCCCGGCGACCCGGTGGCCGTCTCGCGGGTGCGCCGGGAGGCCTCGGCGCAGCTGGCCGCGTGGGGGATGGAGGAGGTCTCCTTCCCGGCCGAGCTGGTGCTCAGCGAGCTGATCACCAATGCCATCCGGTACGGGAACGAGCCGATCCGGGTCCGGCTGCTGCGGGACCGCAACCTGATCTGCGAGGTGTCCGACGGCAGCAGCACCTCCCCGCACCTGCGGTACGCGACCACCACCGACGAGGGCGGGCGCGGGCTGTTCCTGGTCGCGCAGTACGCCGACCGGTGGGGGACCCGGTACACGGAGCGCGGCAAGGTCATCTGGGCGGAGCTGTCGCCGTCGGACGGTGACGGGCCGGCGCTGCCCGGGGTGCTGGACCTGGACGCGCTGGAGGACCTGGCCTGGTGACGGGGGCGGGGGCGGGGGCACGGCTGACGGGGCCGGGGTGCGGGTCCCCGGGCGGCCCGGTTCCGGGTGGTGACCGGGTTCCCGGCGGCGTCAGAGCGGGCGGGGGCGGGCCAGGAGCACCGCGACGTCGTCCTGGGGCGCCGCGGGCAGCAGCCCGGCCAGGATGTCCTCGCACAGTGCCTCCAGGGGGCGTGCGGCCCGCCGCAGGGCCCGTGCGAGGCGTTCCATGCCCTCGTCGAGGTCCCGGTCCCTGGCTTCGATCAACCCGTCGGTGTAGAGGGCGAGCAGGGTCCCCGGGGGCAACGGGACCTCCTGGACGAGGAAGTCCCGGCCGCCGGTGCCCAGCGGGGTCCCGGGCGGGCCCAGGAGGAAGGAGACGGTGCCGTCGGCAGCCGCCACGGCGGGCGGCGGGTGGCCGGCACGGGCCATGACGCAGCCGCCGGCCGCCGGGTCGTGGACGGCGTACACGCAGGTGGCCATCTCGTCCTCGCCGAGGTCCGCGACGACGGCGTCCAGGGAGCGGAGCATCCGGTCCGGCGGCACGTCGTGGCGCGCGAGGGTGCGCACGGCGGTGCGCAGCTGGCCCATGACGGCGGCCGCGTGGATGCCGTGGCCCATCACGTCGCCGATGACCAGGCCGGTGCGGCCGCCGGGCAGCTGGATGGCGTCGAACCAGTCGCCGCCCACGTCGTGGTCGCTGGCGGGCAGGTAGCGGCCGGTGAGTTCCAGGCCGGGGACCTCGGGGAGGGCGCTGTTGGTGAGGCTGCGCTGGAGGGTGAGGGCGGCCCGCCGCTGGGTGGTGTACATGCGGGCGTTGTCGATGTTGAGGGCGGCGCGGGCGACGAGTTCGTCGACGAGGACGCAGTCCTGTTCGTCGAAGGGCTCGCGTCCGCGCAGCCGGGTCACGGCGACGGCGCCGAGGACCTTGCCGCGGGCGACGAGGGGCACCATGCGGGCGCAGCCGAGGGAGGCGAGGTAGGCGCGCAGCTCGTCGGCCCTGGGGTCGGTGATCAGGGCGGGGACGTCGGCGCTGTAGAGGTTCATCGGGATGCCGTCCTCGATGACCCGTTCGTAGGCCGTGCCGGCCGGGATCCGGAAGGTCTGGCCGGGCTTGAGCCGGGCGGTCGGCGCGAAGGGGTCGGGGAAGACCGCCGCGAGTCTGCGCAGGAGCCCCTGGGTGGAGGCGCCGGCCTCGTCGGGTTCCAGTACCGATTCGAGGAGCTGTACGTCGGCCGAGTCCGCGAGCTCCGGCACCAGCAGGTCGACGATCTCCTGGGCGGTCTGGCGCAGGTCCAGGGTGGTGCCGATGCGGGTGCCGGCCTCGGCGAGGCGGGCGAAGCGGGCGCGGGCCCGTTCGGCCTCCAGCTGGGCCCGCTGGCCCTCGGTGATGTCGATGAGGGAGGCGATCACGCCGAGGGGGCGGCCGGAGCCGTCGAGCAGCGGGGCGTAGGAGCAGGACCAGGTGTGGTCGTGGTCGGGGTCGGCGGGGGTGCGGCCGGTGCGGCGGACGTCGACGACGGCGGTGCCGGAGTCCAGCACCCGGCGCATGGTGGCCTCCAGGGCGACGGCGTTGACGCCGGGCACGACCTCGGTGAGGCGCTTGCCGAGGTGTTCGGCGGCGGAGGCGCCGTTCATCCGGGCGAGGGCGTCGTTGACGCGCAGGAAGCGCAGGTCGGTGCCGAGGGTGGCGAGGCCGATCGGCGACTGGGTGAACAGGCTCTGGAGGGCGGCGAGGGAGTCCCGCATGTGCAGGACCTCGGAGGTCTCGACGGCGATGAGCATCGCACCCGTACGGCCCTGCGGGTCGGCGGCGGGCACGATCCACATCTCCATCGCCACCCGGTGGCCGTCGCGGTGGCGCACGGGCAGGGTGCCGACGACGGTCTCCCCGGCCTGGACCCGGCGGGTCAGGTCCCGGGCGAGTTCGCGGTTGGCCTCCGGTACGAGGACGCTGTCGCCGGGGCGGCCGAGGATGTCCTCGGGGCGGTGGCCGAGCAGGTCCTGGGCGGCCAGCGACCACTCCACGACGCGGCCGTCCGCGTCCTCCCGCCACAGGGCGATCGGCAGCAGCTCGCGCAGTACGCCCGCGTACCCGACGGCCGCCGCCGGCGGATCGGGCACCTCGCCCGTCGACTGGTACGTGTCCAATGCACCGACCTTACCCCGGGGGGTCCGATTCCTACCGATTCACCCTATCCGAGGGCTCGGCCCGGGGCGCTGTGTCCGGCTGGGGCCGGGACCTGGCGAAGGTGATCCACCGCGGGCCCCGGCGGTGGCGGAAGCGGGCGGGGGCGCGGGAAGGATCCCGCGCCCCGGTCAGCGGGCCGGTCGGCCGGTCAGAAGTCGACCTGCGCGCGCATGTCGGCGCGGCCGACCGACTCCAGCTCCCAGGTCTTGCAGTACAGGCGCCGGATGTACTCGATGTCGGCGTTGCGGGCGTGGGCCTCGCGCACCGGGTACATCACGGTCAGCTCGTACGATCTCTCGCGGTTGATGTCGCCCTCCTTGTCACGCCACTGTCCCCGGGCCTCTTGGAGGGTGAGCCCGGAGGGGAAGCGCGGGGTGATCACGTCGGCCACGAACTTCATGAACTCCTCCTCGGTGATCGGCGGGTTGCCGTTGTGCCGCCCGGTGCCGAAGTAGAGGTGCGTCGAGATGTACGGGCTGCCCTCCTCGGCGACGGTCTGCTCGCTCGCCGCGGAGGCCTCGTGCGTACCGAAGGCGGCCTCCGAAGCGGGGCCGCCCAGTGCGAAGAGGAGGGCCGCAGCCGCCAGGAAGGCGGCCGCGGGCGTCGAGATCCGGATGGATCGCATGTCGTCGTCCTGTCTGTCGTGTCGGGTCGTGTCGGGTCGGGTCTTGGTGGTCCGGTTCGGGTCCTGGCGGTTCGCTTCGGTTCGGTTCGGGGCGTGGCGTGGCGGACCGGATCAGGCCGGATCGCGGCCGGGCCGGGTCCGGGCGGGGCCTCCCCCGGTCCGGGCGGGCGCTCAGGCGGGCAGCGACTCCAGCAGGAAGTCCGCCGCGTCCCGTACGCCGCCCGGCGCGTCCGCGCGCCCCCGCAGGCCCGCCGCCGTCCGGCCGAGGGTCTCGGTCGTGCGGACCGACCCGATGCCCGCGGCGCGCGGGGCCACCTCCGCGATCAGGTCCTCGGCCTCCCGCCACGCCCCGGCCCCCGCCAGGGCGGAGAGCAGCTCCGCCGTGAACAGGTGCCGGTAGGCGGGTCCGGGGGCGGTGGCCGCCTGGTGCAGCAGGGGGATGGCCCGGTCCCAGCGGCGCAGCCTGGCCTGGACCCAGCCGTGGTGGCCCAGCAGCTCGGCCTCGTCGATCCACCAGGCCCAGTGCGGGTCGCGGTGCGAGACGCCGTCCAGGAAGCTGCTCCGGGCGCGGGCGATCAGCGCCAGCGCCTCGGAGCGCGCGCCGAGCAGGGCGGTCGCGTGCGCGCGGCGGACGAGTACGAGGGCGGCGACGCGGGCGGGCAGCGGGCGGGTCCCGCGCACCCGGTCCGCGCTCAGCAGTGCGGCACGCGGGTGGCCCGTGTGGGTGGTGAGCATGCTGTGGTTGAGCAGGACCAGCCGCGCCGTCCAGCGGTCGCCGCACAGCCGGGCGAGGGCGAGCGCCCGCGCGTTCATCCGGTGGGCCGGACGGTAGCGGCCGGCGTCGAAGAGGATCCAGCCGATGACCTCGGCCAGTTCGGCGAGGGCCGCGAGCCCGTCGGCGTCCCGGTGGCGCAGCGCGCCGGGGTCGGCCGACAGCTCCGGGATCCGCCGCACGGTCTCCCGTACGGCGGGTACGGCGGCGGTCGCCCCCCGCTCGGTGTCGAGGGCCACGAGGCGCCGGACGGCGGCCAGGGCCACGGCCGCGGACGCGGCGGGCGGCGTCATGACAGCAGGCCGGCGCCGACCGGGCCGGGACGGCTCTGGCCGAGGGCGTTGAAGGAGTCCGCGACCCTGGTCAGCCATTCCACCTCGTCGCGGAAGTCCTCGTAGGGCGGCCGCGCCGGGATGTCGGACTCGGCGTCGGCCCGCTCCGCCCGCTCGGCGCGCTCCTCGGCGGGACGGCTCAGGACGGCGCGCACCTGGAGGGCCTCGCCCAGCGGGGAGGTGGGGTCCTCGGGGAGGTCCAGGGAGCGCGCGACGCGGGTGAACTCCGCCATCGAGAGCGCGGTGCGCAGGATCAGCTGTCCGTCCCGTATCTCGATCACGCGCCGGTAGAGGCTGTACTGGGGATCGCGGGGCGGGACCAGGTCGCCCAGCCAGGACCTCGGCGGGTCGAGGGCGATGTCGGGCGACGCCTGGTACAGCGCCCACCACAGGGGCCGCAACCGCAGGTACGAGCGGTAGCTGCGGATCCAGCCGCGGGCGCGCGTGATGTGGATGCCCCAGGAGGGGATGGTCCAGCCGGCGATCTGCAGCAGTGCGCCGACGCTGCCGCTGGTCCACTGGACGGGGTCGAGGGCGGCCGCGTCGAAGCCCAGGCGGGTGCCCGCGATCTGGATGCCCCGGGTGACGCAGTAGACCAGGATCAGGCTGGCGCCGACGGTGACCGTGCGCATGCCGACCTTGAGCCACTGGCGGTTGACCATCCCGGTGAAGCGCAGCGACAGCCGCACCGTCTCGAACTGCCCGACGGCGCAGACCAGCAGGTAGAACGACATGTAGAGGGCGTAACCGCCGTGCTGGATGCTGAGCAGGATCGTGGAGGTGGCCGTGTCGGAGTGGGCCACGGGACCGACGACGAAGGAGGAGACCACCAGCACGGCCAGGGCCGCGCCGAAGACGAGGACGCGGCGGCGCGCCATCCGCGGGGCCTCGGCGGGGGGCGCGGACCAGTAGACGAGGACCACCTGCTGGGCCGCGGTGAGGACGACCACCGCCGCCTGGGTGATCAGGGAGGTGATGTTCGGCAGCCCGAAGAAGCCGGAGATGTGCAGCCGCAGCTGGTCCAGGTCGACGAGGAAGCTGATCCCGGAGCAGAGGAAGTAGGTGCACAGGGCCCACAGGGCGACGTCGCGCCGGCGGCGCAGCAGGTCGGGGAGGCGGTAGCCGAAGGCCGCGAGGCCCACGAAGGCGCAGACCCACGCGAGGATCGTGTAGATCACGCGGGCCCCTGGTCGGGTCGGCCGAGTCCGCTCTCGATGCGGGCCACGATCTCGGCGGCCTCGTCGGGGACGCCCCAGGCCGGTTCCGTCCAGCGCTTGGCGGCGCGGGCCAGGATCAGCGAGGCCATCGTCTCGGCCTCCTGCTCCTCGTCGTCGCTGTAGCGGGAGCGCATCAGCATGCTCCGCACGGCTTCGGGCTCGACGTCGGGCAGGAGCAGGCTCGGATCGCCCGCGTCGTTCCGGTCGAGTCGCACCGAGCCGCTGTGGTCGAAGGCGATGTGGGCGAGTTCGTGCGCGATGATGTGTTCTTTGTGTGAGGGCGTCGCCGCCTGCTCGAACACGATGACGTCGAAGTCATCCATTTTCAGCCAGATTCCGAACAAGTGCCGTTCGGGGAAGGGCGTCGCCAGCAGATGGATGGGACGTTGGCGGCGCTCGCTGAGGTCGCGCAGGAGTTCGTCGATTCCACAGCCGTGTTCCATGCCCCACTCCGCGAGCAGGGCCTCACACGTATGACGGACCTTCTTGAGGCGACGCCTGAGCCGCCTGTCCTCCGACGCCGGTAATCCGGTGCCAGGTAACTTCATCCCTCAGTCCTCCGGCGAACCCAGCGGTCGGACAACGCGGCCATGATGCCACACCCCCAACTCCCGCCTGTTCGACGTACGTTCTATCCGGCCACTCCCCCGGCGTTCCGGCCGCGGTCCGGTCGGACCTCGGCCGGAACGGAGCCGTGGGGCGGCGCGGGGGAACGTCAACGCGTCCCGAGGACCGCCGCTATGCCGCGCGCGAGACAAGGGATCCGGTCGGCCGGAATGCCCGCGATGTTGATCCGGCCGGCGGTGGTTCCGTAGATCGCGTGCTCCCTGCGCAGCCGGAGCATCTCCTGCGACGTGAGCGGGAGCATCGAGAACATGCCGCGCTGGCGCGCGAGCGAGCGGGCCTGGGCCTCGTGGCCCTGGGCGCTCAGGCGGGCGGTCAGTTCCGACCGGTTGGCCTCGATCCTGTCCCGCATGACGTCCAGTTCGGCCCGCCACAGCGCCCGCAGGCCGTCGTCCTCCAGGACGGTCGTCACGACGGCGGCCCCGTGCTCGGGCGGCATCGAGTACAGGGTGCGGGCGGCGTTCTGCAGGGCCGTCTCGGCGTGCCGCACCGAACGGCCCGACGCGCCGAGGACGATGGCGCAGCCGGTGCGGTCGCTGTAGAGGCCGAAATTCTTCGAGCAGCTGACGGCGATGAGCATCTCCGGGACCCGCGCGGCCAGGTGGCGCGTGGCCCACAGGTCGGCCTCCAGGCCGTCACCGAGGCCGTGGTAGGCGAGGTCGACGAACGGGACCCAGCCGCCCCGCACCGCCAGTTCGGCCAGCGCCGCCCAGTCCTCTCCCGAGGGGTCGGCTCCGGTGGGGTTGTGGCAGCACCCCTGGAGCAGGACGACGTCGTCGCGTTCCGCCCGCCCCAGCTCCGCGAGGACGCCCTCGGAGTCGAAGCCGCCCTCGTCGTCGCACCAGCCGTACGTGCGCACCCGGAGCCCGGCGGCCTCCAGGATCGGCCGGTGGTTCACGTACGCCGGGTCGCTGATCCACACCGTGGTCCCCGGGCGGGTCCGGCAGATCAGATCGGCCAGCAGCCGCAGCGCGCCGGAGCCGGCGACGGTCTGGACGGCCGCGGCCCGGTCGGCTTCCGCGCCCGGCCCCAGCACCATGGCGAGCAGGGCCCGGTTGAAGGCGGCGTTGCCGGACAGCCCCCGGTACTCCTTGGACTCCGAGCGCTCCGCGAGGCGGATCTCGGCCTCCCGCACGGCGGCCATGACGGGGGTGCGGCCGGAGGGGTCGCGGTAGACGCCGAGTACCAGGTTGAGGCGCTCGGCGCGCTCGTCGGAACCGAACTCGTACGTCAGGTCCCACAGCGGGTCGGTGGGCGGCGGCGGGAGGAGCTCAAGCATCTGCGGGGACCTCGGGGCGGGGGTGGGGGCGGGCGGTGGCGGAACGGGCACCGGCGGAGCGGCGGTTGGCGAGCACGACGCCGACGGTGATCAGGGGGACGCCGATCAGCACGGCGGTGGTCGGGGATTCGCCGAGCAGCGGGATGGCGAGGAGGACGACGGCCACGGGGCTGAGGCTGCCGACGACGGAGCTGCGCTCCGCCCCGAGCCGGCGGATGGCGAAGGCGTAGAGGAGGCCGGCGCACAGTCCGACGCCGAGCCCCTGCACCACGAGGAACAACGCGATGTCGCCGCCCGCCGCGTGGGCGAGGCCGGTCGGGAGCACCCCCGTCAGCACCAGCAGGCCGATCACCACGAAGGAGGGCAGGCACAGGAGGCCGATCGAGCCGACGGGGTCGAGGTCCACGTCGCGCAGGCCCACCGTGTACAGGGCCCACAGACCACTGGCCACCAGCAGGGTGCCGGCGCCCTCCAGGACGTCGGCGTCCACCGGGACCACGTAGCGCCAGACCAGGGCGGCCACACCGAGCGCGATCAGCGCGAGCCCGGCGATCTGGGTCCCCCGGGGCAGGCCGCGGCCCCGGGCGGCCATCAGGGCGGCGACGAAGAGCGGGACCATCCCGGGGACGATCGAGCCGACGAAGGCCGCCGAGGTGAGGGCGCCGCCGTGCATGGCGGCCAGGAAGAAGGGCACCCCGGCACCGCAGATGATCTTGGCGGCCGCACCCGGCCGTACGGCGGCGATCCGCCGGCGCCGACGCCACAGGGCGGGCGCCAGGACGAGCAGCGGGACCCCGAAGCGCAGCAGTGCGGCGTCGGCGGGGAGCAGCGTGGACGCGCTCAGGGCCCGGGCGCTGAGGGCGAAGGCGGCCCAGATGGCCACCGTGACCAGCAGCGCCGCCATGCCGCGGGCCTGGGGGGAGAGCCCGAGCAGGCCGGGGTGTCCGGCCGGCTCGCTCACCGTGTGGGGAGGCTCGACCGCTCGGGTGGTGTTCGTCGCGACCAAGGAAGTGACTCCAGCCTCTGCTCTACGGACCGGTCCGGTCCGCTCGCCGGCAACGCTAGGGCCTGGGGCGGGGCAGCCGATTGCCAGTTCTGCCGCTCGGACATACGTTTGGGGCAGAATCTGCCAAGGAGTGGCGAAAAACAGCCGAGGAGCGCCGGAACGTGGCCATGGACGCGGTCGATCTTCAGATCATCCGGGAGTTGCAGGCCGACGGCCGGCTCTCCAACCAGGACCTCGCCGACCGGGTGCGGCTCTCCCCCTCTCCCTGTCTGCGCCGCGTCCGCCGGCTGGAGGAAGCGGGCCTGATCCGCGGCTACACGGCGATGGTCGACCAGGTCGCCTTCGGGCTGCCGATCACCGTCTTCGTCCGCATCCGCCTGGAGCGGCACACGGCGGAGGCGGTCCGGCTCTTCGAGGAGCACGTCGCCGTCATCGAGCACATCCAGGACTGCTACCTGATGGCGGGCAGCAGCGACTACCTGCTGCGGGTGGTCATCGAGGACCTGGAGGCGTACGAATCCCTGGTGCGCCACCGGATCCACGCCATCCCGGGGATCGCCGCGATCGAGTCGAGCTTCGCGTACGGCAGCGTGAAGCAGTCCCGCACCTACCCCCGCCCGACCCCGGGCAGCTCGGCGCGCCGCCTCTGACCGGGCACGGCCTGGTCCACGGCGCCGCCTTCGGTCTCAACGGGAGCATTTAAGTACAATATTTGAGTAAATGTACTGTGTATCCCTCGATCCACGGATCGGCCCCGGCACGCCCCAGGGCGTTGCCGGGCGGGGCGACGGGAGTGCGGACATGGCCGGACCGGACCCGGGTACACCGGACAAGCGGCGGCGGCTCAGCCGCCCCCTCGTGCTCGCCGCGGCCGTGGCACTGGTGGACCGTGAGGGCCTCGCGGCGCTGACCATGCGGCGCCTGGCCACCGACCTGGGCGTGGAGCCCATGGCCATCTACCGGTACACGGCCGGCAAGGAGGCGCTCCTCGACGGCCTGGTCGAGGCCTTCTTCACCGAGGTCAACGACCGGCTGCGCACCTCGGCCGAAGCCGCCGTGCCCTCCTGGCGCGCGGAACTGCGCCGGATCGCCCGCGCCTTCGCCGCCGCGGTGCACGCCCACCCCGAGATCCTGCCCGTGGTGGCCACCCGCCCGCTCAGCGTGCCGGTGGCCCGCCGGCCGGCACCGGCGCTCCAGCTCACCGAGCACGTCCTCGCCGTCCTCGGCCGGGCCGGCTTCGACGACACCACCGCACTGACGATCTACCGCACGTTCGCGGCCTGGATCCTCGGCTGCCTCCTCGTGGACAAGCGCCAGGTGGTCGACAACCCCGACGAGCCGGACGTCATGCTGCGCCTCGGCCTGCACCGGCTGCCCGCCGCCGAGTACCCGCGACTGCGCGCGCTCGTCCCGCAACTCGCCGAGTACGACGACGAGCGCGAACTGATCGAAGGCCTCGACAGCCTGCTCAGCGGCATGCCCGAGGCGCCCCTTGACGCGTTCTACGGCGGGGGCGCACGCTGAGGATACGACGTACACATCGCCCATATGTGTACGCGATCCACCCCCTGAGCCGACATCAGCAGGCATCATCCGACGCCGGCGACATCGGCCGACGGCGCCCCAGGGAGGCCGTCATGTCCCACCACGAATACCCGATCCTGCGCGTCCGGGTCACCGCCCGGGACGCCGACACCCTCCGCGCGCTGCTGCGCGAGACCCGTCCCGACGTCGGCGGCCGCGTCCGCCGGCACGAGGACGGCAGCTGCACCATCGACGCCTACGTACCCGCCGACCAGGCCGACGCGTTCGAACGCGACGGCGTCACGGCCGCCATCGTCGAGGACGCCACCGCCACCGGACGCGCCCGCCAGGCCGAGGTCGGCCGGGGGGACAGGTTCGCCCCCGAGGATGCGGTCCCGCAAGGACTGGCCCTCAAGGTGAACGACGCCTAGGAGCGACGCCATGACGTACCTGAACATCACCGAGGTCGAGTCCGGCGTGACCAGCCTGGCCGCGGCCTTCCCGAACACCTCCGACCTCGTCGAACTGCCCGAGCCCAGCGTCGAGGGCCGGACCTGCCACGCCCTGCGGATCGGCATCCACACCCTGGTGCCGAAGCCCACCGCCGTACTGATCGGTGGCGCACACGCCCGTGAATGGGGCAGCTGCGAGATCCTCGTCAACCTCGCAGCCGACCTGCTGCACGCCCACGCCGGCGGCACCGGCCTGGCGTACGGCGGCACCCACTTCACCGCCGACCAGGTGCGCAGCATCCTGGAAGGACTCGACCTCGTGGTCTTTCCGCTGGTCAACCCGGACGGCCGGCACTACAGCCAGACCGTCGTCGACGGCTGGCGGCGCAACCGCAACCCGGCCCAGTCCGGCGGCAACCCGGACGCGGTCGGCGTCGACCTCAACCGCAACTTCGACTTCCTCTTCGACTTCCGGACCGCCTTCCATCCGCTCGCCCCGGTCCGCGTCTCCGACGACCCGGCCGACCCCAACCAGACGTACCAGGGGCCCTCGCCCTTCTCGGAGCCCGAGACCCGCAACGTCCGCTGGCTCCTGGACCAGTTCGTGCGCACCCGCTGGTTCGTCGACGTACACAGCTACACGCAGAAGATGCTCTACGTGTGGGGCGACGACAACAGCCAGTCCGACGACCCGAACAGGAACTTCCAGAACCCCGCCTTCGACGGCAAGCGCGGACTGAAGGACGACCAGCTCTACGCGGAGTTCATCCCGAAGACCGACCACGACGACTCCGCCGTGCTCGCCGAGCGGTTCTGCAAGGCGCTCAAGGGCGTACGCGGCGTCGAGTACACGCCCGAGCCCTCCTTCGACCTCTACCCGACGTGCGGAACCAGCGACGACTACACCTTCGCGCGCCACATCGTGCACCCGAACGGGAACAAGATCCTCGCCTTCACGATCGAGTGGGGCATGGACTTCCACCCGCCGTGGTCCGAGATGAAGAAGATCGTCCTCGACGTCGACGCCGGGCTGGTGCAGTTCTGCCTGACCGCCCTCCCGTAGGGCGGCGGGCCGCCGGAGCGGATTCTCCGCGCCGCTGCCGCAGGTCAGGCCAGGGCGGCCTCGAAGGCCGCGTAGGCCGTCGCGTCGAAGAGCACGAAGCGGACCTCCTCGACCCGGGTCCTGGCCGCCCGTACGGTCTCCACCGCGATCCGGGCCCCGTCGTCCATCGGCCAGCCGTAGATCCCGGTGGAGATCGCGGGGAACGCGACCGTACGCGCGCCCAGCTCGTCGGCCACCCGCAGCGACTCGCGGTAGCAGGAGGCCAGCAGCTCCGAGCGGTCCTCGTCCCGCGACCAGACCGGGCCGACGGTGTGGATGACGTGCTCCGCCGGGAGGCGGCCCGCCGTGGTGGCGACCGCGCGGCCGGTCGGCAGGCCCTTGCCGTAGTGGGAGCGCCGCAGGTCCTCGCAGGCGGCGAGGATCTCCGGGCCGCCGCGCCGGTGGATGGCGCCGTCCACTCCCCCGCCGCCGAGCAGCGAGGAGTTCGCGGCGTTGACGACCGCGTCCGCCTCCTCGGCGGTGATGTCGCCCTGGACGAGGGTGATGCGCACCATCACGAGGCCTTTCGCAGGTGCCGCCAGACCGCTCTGGCGGCGTTGTGGCCGGACATCCCGTGGACGCCCGGGCCCGGCGGGGTCGCCGAGGAGCAGAGGAACACGGCCGGGTGGGCCGTGGCGTAGGGGAACAGGGTGGGCTTCGGCCGGAGCAGGAGCTGGAGGCCTGAGGCGGCGCCGCAGGCGATGTCCCCGCCGACGTAGTTGGGGTTGCGGGCGGCGAGCTGCGGCGGTCCGGCCGTGGCACGGGCCAGCACCAGGTCGCGGAAGCCCGGCGCGAAGCGCTCCAGCTGCCGCTCGACGGCCTCGGTGAGGTCGCCGTCCCAGCCCGCGGGGACGTGTCCGTAGGCCCAGAAGACGTGCTTGCCGCTCGGGGCCCGGCCGGGGTCGACCAGGCTGGGCTGGGCGGTGATGAGGAAGGGGTTGCGGGGCGCCCGGCCGCCGGTGGCCAGCTGGAGGGCGGCATCGATGTCGCGGCTGCCGGGGCCGATCTGCACGGTGCCGGCCCGGCGCGGGGCCTCGGCGGTCCAGGGCACCGGGCCGTCGAGCGCGTAGTCGAGCTTGAACGCGGCGGCCCCGTACCGGTAGCCGTCGTACGCGCGGCCGAGGCGGGCGATCCGGGCGAGGGCGGTCGGCGAGGTGTCGAAGACGTACGCGCGGGCGGGCGGCAGGTCGTCGAGCCGCTTGACCTCGAAGCCGGTGTGCACGGTGCCGCCGAGGTCCGCCAGGTAACCGGCGAGCGCGTCGGAGATCGACTGCGAGCCGCCGCGCGCCATGGGCCAGCCGCCCGCGTGCGCCGCCAGCGCGAAGACCAGGCCGACCGCGCCGGTCCCGATCCCGCTCAGCGGGGCGATGACGTGCGCCACGAGCCCGGCGAACAGGGCCCGCGCGCGGTCGTCGCGGAAGCGGCGCAGCAGCCAGGTGGAGGGCGGCAGCCCGGTCAGGCCGAAGCGGGCCAGGGTCAGCGGGTCCCGGGGCAGGGCGGTGGCGGGCAGGGACATGAAGTCCCGGGCGAGGGTGTCCCACTTGCCGAGGTACGGCTGGACGAGACGGCGGTACGCGCCCGCGTCGCGGGGCCCGAAGGAGGCCGCGGTCTCGGCGACGGAACGGGAGAGCACCGCGGCCGTGCCGTCGTCGAAGGGGTGCGCCATGGGCAGCGGGGCGTGCAGCCACTCCAGCCCGTAGCGCTTCAGCGGCATCGTCGCGAAGACGGGGGAACCGGCGCCCAGCGGGTGCACCGCCGAGCAGGGGTCGTGGCGGAAACCCGGGAGGGTGAGCTCCTCGGTGCGGGCCCCGCCCCCGATGCCGTCCGCCGCCTCGAACACGGCAACGGAGCAGCCCCTGCGGGCCAGTTCGACCGCGGCCGTCAGGCCGTTGGGCCCCGCCCCCACCACGACTGCGTCGAGAATCGACGGCACTGACAGCTCCTTCGTCCGGCGGCGGCCTCCGCTCCCAGGATATTCCGCCCGTCCATACGGGCCCTGCGCGCCCCGGCGCCTACGCGCCCCGCAGCAGCTCGCGGATCCGTACGGCGGTGGCCTCGTCGCGCCCCACCGCGAAGGGCAGGGCGTTGTCCCGGTCCACCCGGAAGGGGACGCCGTCCACGGTGGACTGGGCGCCGCCCGCCTCGGCGACCAGCAGCAGCCCGGCCGCGTGGTCCCAGGCCGAGGGCCAGGTGAACGCCAGGCCGTCCATCTCGCCCCGGGCCACCTTGAGGTACTCCAGGCCGGCCGAGCCGCAGGGCCGGGCGGCGACGCCGGGCACGTCGAGCCGGGCCAGGGTCCGCTTGTCCTCGTCGGAGGTGTAGAGGGGGTGGGCCGTCGCCACCCGCAGCGCCTCCCCGGGTCGCGGCGAACCGGCGTGGATCCGCTCGCCGTTGACGTACGCGCCTTCCCCGCGGACGGCGGTGGCCAGCTCGTCGAGCGCCGGGGCGAAGGTCCAGGAGGCGAGTATCTCCCCGTGGTGGGCCAGCGCGACCAGGGTGCAGAAGGCGGGGTCGCCGTTCACGAACTGGCGCGTCCCGTCGACGGGATCGACGATCCAGACGGGCGCGTCGCCGCGCAGGGCGCCGTACACGTGGGGGTCGGCGTGCACGGCTTCCTCGCCGACCACGGCCGAGCCGGGCAGCAGCTTCGTCAGCGAGGCCGTCAGGTGTTCCTCGGCGAGCCGGTCGGCGATGGTCACCAGGTCGTGCGGGCCGCTCTTCTGGTCGACCTCGTGCGCGGCGAGCTGCCGGAACCTCGGCATGATCTCCACCGCCGCCGCCTCGCGGACGGCCTCCTCGACTGCGGACAGGTCCTGGGCCGAAAAATCATCGATCATGGCCCCAGCAAAGCACGCCGGGGGGACGAACCCCACCCCCGGCCCCGTCCGTCCGGCATACGCGCGATGACGTACGGGTGAACAGGCCCCCGGTCCGGCACGCACCCGCTTGACTCTGTAAGTAAAGTTTCCTAACTTGATGCCTCGCACCGCCGCGGCACCGCGCGCACGCCGCCCGTGAACTCTATGAACACAACGATGCGGAGCGCCACGGATTGGGATATTCCTGGGACTCCCACGCCCTCCGGGGTGCGATGCCGTATGCGCTTCAACAATTTCGGCACCCTTGGATATCCCGCTTTTTTTAAGGCGAAATTAAAGAAAACAAGGCAGCGGCCGGCGCATGGTGCACCGGCCGCTCTTCCCGCCTTTACTTCGACATTCCCCAGCGGACCGGAGCTATCTGCTTCGACATGATCGTGATGAGCTCGTACGCGGCGTGCGACGCGGCGACCGAGGTAATCCCGGCGTGGTCGTACGCCGGCGCGACCTCCACGATGTCGGCGGAGACCAGGTGGCAGTCGGCGAGGCCGCGCAGGATCTCCAGCAGCTCGCGGGAGGTCATACCGCCGGCCTCCGGGGTCCCGGTGCCGGGGGCGTGCGCGGGGTCCAGGACGTCGATGTCGATGGAGATGTACAGCGGCCGGTCGCCGACCCGCTCGCGCAGCTGCTGGGCGATCTCGTCCACCCCGCGCCGCATGACGTCCGCCGAGGTCACGATGCCGAAGCCGAGCTTGGCGTCGTCGTCGAGGTCCTTCTTGCCGTAGATCGGGCCGCGCGTGCCCACGTGGCAGAGGGCGGAGGTGTCGATGACGCCCTCCTCCACGGCACGGCGGAAGGGCATCCCGTGGGTGTACTGCTGGCCGAAGTACTCGTCCCAGGTGTCCAGGTGGGCGTCGAAGTGCAGGACGGCGACCGGCCCGTGCTTCTTGGCCACCGAACGCAGCAGCGGCAGCGCGATGGTGTGGTCGCCGCCGAGCGTCATCAGCCGGGAACCGCCGGCCAGCAGCTCGTCGGCGGCGGCCTCGATCGTCTCCACCGCCTCGTTCGCGTCGAACGGGTTGGCGCTGATGTCACCGGCGTCGGCGACCTGGCTGTAGTGGAAGGGGTAGACGTCCTGCGCCGGGTTGTAGGGGCGCAGGGTGCGGGAGGCCTCGCGGATGGCGTTGCCGCCGAACCGGGCTCCGGGGCGGTAGGTGACACCGCCGTCGTACGGGACGCCGACCACGGCGATGTCCGCCTTCTCCACCTGGTCGATGCGGGGGATGCGGCCGAACGTGGCCTGACCGGCGAAGTGCAGCGTCCGGTCGGTCTCGGTCGGCGGCAGCGGCGGGGTCGGTCCGTTGGGCTGGGCGGTCATGGTGCGGTCTGTGCCTTTCCGGGTACGGCGGCCCGGGCCCGGTCACCGGGCCCAGGCGGGGGGAGGGAGGAGCGGGGGCGCCGGGCGCGCGCCCGGTCCGCGCTCGTTACTGCGGCGGGTTGCCGTGCTTGCGGGACGGCAGGTCGGCGTGCTTGGTGCGGAGCATCGCGAGGGCGCTCACGAGCACCTCGCGGG
>NZ_JBEXKC010000040.1:0-30519 GCF_040609475.1 Streptomyces sp. NPDC004667
CTCGGAGAAGACCCGGCAGGAGAGCCTGCCGGGGCTTCGCCGCGTCCGGACGGACAGACCGGACCCCTCGCCGGGGCCGGTCGTCGGTTTCGGTCAGCCCTTTCGGGCGGCCAGGCGCGCGGCGCGGGCGGCCAGGCGCTCGTCGAACTTGCGGGCCTCGGAGTCCAGCCCGTTCATGAAGAGCCCGAGCTCCTCCTGGGCCTTCTGGCCGTCGGGGCCCAGCCCGTCGATGTCCATGATCTTGAGGAAGCGGATCACGGGGCTGAGCACGTCGTCGTGGTGGATCCGCAGGTTGTAGACCCCGCCGATCGCCATCTGCGCGGCCATCCGCTCGAAGCCGGGCATGCCGTGTCCGGGCATCCGGAAGTTGACGACCACGTCCCGTACGGCCTGCATCGTCAGGTCCGGGGCGATCTCGAAGGCGGCGCCCAGCAGGTTGCGGTAGAAGATCATGTGCAGGTTCTCGTCCTGCGCGATGCGCGCCAGCATCCGGTCGCAGACCGGGTCACCGGACTGGTGGCCGGTGTTGCGGTGCGAGATGCGCGTCGCGAGCTCCTGGAAGGCGACGTAGGCCACCGAGTGCAGCATCGAGTGGGCGTTGTCGGACTCGAAACCCTCCGACATGTGCTGCATCCGGAACGCTTCCAGCTTGTCCGGGTCCACGGCGCGCGAGGCCAGCAGGTAGTCGCGCATCACGATGCCGTGGCGGCCCTCCTCGGCCGTCCAGCGGTGCACCCAGGTGCCCCAGGCGCCGTTGCGGCCGAAAAGGGTCGCGATCTCGTGGTGGTAGCTGGGGAGGTTGTCCTCGGTCAGGAGGTTGACGACCAGCGCGATCTTGCCGATGTCGGTGACCTTGGACTGCTGGGGGTCCCAGGCCTCGCCGTCCTCGAAGAAGCCCGGGAAGTTCCGGCCGTCGCTCCACGGGACGTACTCGTGGGGCATCCAGTCCTTGGTGACCTTCAGGTGGCGGTTGAGCTCTTTCTCGACCACCTCTTCCAGCGCGTACAGCAGCTTGGCGTCGGTCCACGCCTCCGAGCTGCCGAGGTGGGGAGAGGTGATCGTCACGGGTGCTCCTGGGGACAAAGCGAATTACCTACGGTTCCGTAGCCTACGGAGTCGTAGGTTAAGCGCGACATCAAGGCCAGCCAAGCCCCAGGCGTCGATATGTCCGGTTACGTCCGGTTATTCATGCAGTTTGTGAGGGTCCTTCGGGGCTTCAGAAAGGTGAGATTCACGCCAGAAGGTGGTCGGCAGCTTCCGCTTTGACGGCCGGGAGCGGTGTGCGGAGTACTTCGCGCGGACCGGTCACGCGGTTCTCGGACCCCGTGGTCCCGATGAGGGCCGGGCCGTCGCCGTCCGGGCCGGAGCGGAAACGGTTCGCGGCCCCGCCGCGGAGGGCCCCGGCCCGCGCGGGGCCGGCCGCGGTGGTGGTCGTGCGCGCGCCCGTCGGGTCTCCCCGTGGGGCGGCCGGTCGGGCGTCCGGCGGTCCCGGGCGACGGTGCGACGGCGTCGCGCGAGCCGGCGGCGGGCGGGGCCGGTGCGCGCGGGCGCTCCGGCGGGCCGTGGCGGCGCGACGGCTTCATGTGCGAATCGAGCGGTGTCGGGCGGTGTGGTGTCCGGCCGGGCGATCGCCGCGACGATGCGCGCGGGGGAAGGGCCGGCTGCGGGAAGCCGCCGGCCGTGAACGGAATCTCCGACGCCCCCTCCGCGCGGTCGTGCGAGGTGTCCACGCGGCGGGCGCCGTGAGGCCCGGCCCCACGGGCCCCGGGCCTCCGGACCCCGGCCCTGGCCGCCGGCAGACCCGTGCCTCGCACTCGACCGCCTTGACCTCCCTACAGCTGGTCCCCCCTGTTGGGTGCTTCCGGAGGATGCATGCCGCCGCCGTCCTTGATGTCCGCTTCACAGGTGGGTCCGTCGTGGGACTGGTTATTGGGGATCAACAACACTCCGGCAACCTGCTCAGGGTGCTCGACGGTGAGCCAGTCGTCGCCCGTGAGGGGATCGTCGGCTGGCCCGAACGCCTGGGACGAGTAAACCGTCTTGCACCCCAACGCCACACGCTCCTTGTCGACCGCGCAGGCGTCCACTGCGGTGTCGGAATGTTCGTTGGCGCTGTCGAAGCGGAAGTGGAAGTGGACCCGGTCACCTTCGGAGGGCAGCTGCGGGTGGGGCTCAGGGCGCCAGTCGACGACCGCGGCGGTGACGCCGAGAGGCTGCCCGCCCGTGTCCACGACCTGCACCCTGACACCGGCCTTACCGCGCTCCGCCGTCGTGTCGGTGCAGTCCCAGGAAGAGCAGCCGGACAGGGCGAGAATCACCAGAGCCGGCGGGGCTACGGCGAATATCCGTGCAGGTAACACTGAGATGGCCTCCGGTCGGGGTGGGGCGGGGCAGTTTATCCCGGGCCCCGGGCCCCGGGCCCCGGGCCCCGGGGGTGGGGATCCGCGCTCGCCCCCGCCGCCGCTCGGTGGGTTCAAGGTCCGCGGCTCGGTGGCCCGTTGGCCCGCCCGGTGCCCCCGTCGGCGCTCACCCGTGCCACCGTGACTCCCTGACCTCCTCGGCGCAGGTGGGGCGCAGCGTCCCGTCGAGCAGCAGCCACCGCGTGATGCCGATGGACTCCAGGAACGGCACGTCGTGGCTCGCCACCACCAGGGCGCCCTCGTACGCCTCCAGGGCGCCGGCGAGCTGCCGGACGCTCGCCAGGTCGAGGTTGTTCGTCGGCTCGTCCAGCATCAGCAGCCGGGGCGCCGGCTCCGCCAGCAGCAGCGCCGCCAGCGTCGCCCGGAAGCGTTCGCCGCCCGAGAGGGTGCCGGCCGCCCGGTCCGCCCGCGCGCCCCGGAACAGGAAGCGCGCCAGCCGCGCCCGGATCTGGTTGTCCGTGGCCTGCGGGGCGAACCGCGCCACGTTCTGCACGACCGAGCACTCGTCGTCCAGGACGTCGAGCCGCTGCGGCAGGAAGCGCGCCGGTACGTGGGTGACCGCCTCGCCGGACACCGGGGGCAGCAACCCCGCGACGGTCCGCAGCAGCGTGGTCTTGCCCGAGCCGTTGCCGCCGACCAGGGCGATCCGCTCCGGGCCGCGCACCTCCCATTCGCCCGGGGCCGAGGCCCCGTGCGCGAGCCGTAGATCGCTCAGGGTGAGGACCCGACGGCCCGGCGGCACCCCGGTGGCGGGCAGTTCGATGCGGATCTCGGCGTCGTCGCGGACCGCCTCCGCCGCCTGGTCCAGCCGCTCGCGGGCGTCCGCCAGCCGCTCGGTGTGCAGGATCCGGTGCTTGCCGGCCGATTCCTGGGCGGCGCGTTTGCGGGCACCCATGACGATCTTCGGCTCGCGCTTGGTGTCGTACATCTTCTGGCCGTACCGCTTGCGCCGCGCCAAGGTGAGGTGGGCGTCGGCCAGTTCGCGCTTCTGGCGCTGTACGTCGGCCTCGGCGGCCCGGACCGTCCGCTCGGCCGCCTCCTGTTCCGTGGCGAGCATCCGCTCGTAGGCGCTGAAGTTGCCGCCGTACCAGTGCACTTCGCCGTCGTGCAGGTCGGCGATCTGGTCGACCCGCTCCAGCAGCTCCCGGTCGTGGCTGACCAGGACCATCACCCCGGACCAGGATTCGACGGCCGCGTACAGGCGCCGGCGGGCCCTCAGGTCCAGGTTGTTGGTCGGTTCGTCGAGCAGCAGCACGTCCGGGCGGGCGAGCAGCAGCGCCGCGAGCCGCAGCAGGACGCACTCGCCGCCCGACAGTTCGCCCACGGTGCGGTCCAGGCCGATCCGGGCGAGCCCGAGCTGGTCGAGCGTGGCCAGGGCCCGTTCCTCCACGTCCCAGTCGTCGCCGACGGCGGCGAAGTTCGCCTCGGTGGCCTCGCCCGCCTCGATGGCGTGCAGGGCGGTGCGGGTGGCGCGGATGCCGAGCGCCTCGTCCACGCGCAGGGCGGTGTCGAGAGTGGCGTCCTGGGGGAGGTGGCCGAGGGTCCCGGCCACGGAGATCCGTCCGGCGGACGGGGTCAACTCGCCGGCGGCGAGTTTCAACAGGGTGGACTTCCCACAGCCGTTGAGCCCGACCAGGCCGGTGCGGCCGGGGCCGACGGTCCATTGGAACCCGTCGAAGACAGGGGTTCCGTCGGGCCAGTCGAAGGACAGGTCGGAGCAGGAGAGAAAGGCAGAGGGGTGACTCATGGAGGCCTCCAGGTTGCGTGAGTGGTGAGTGCAACGCGGGGAGACAGCCGACGTGTCGGTCACAGGGATGTGCTGGCGGTCGGTGTCTCGGACCTCAGAAGAGCAACGTCCTACTCCGTTCGGCGGGGATGGGGCGTTCACGACGGTACGCACGGCCGAGGGAGCACGCAAACGAATTGGGGCCGCTCCCCGTGGACCGCGCCGGGCGGGCGCGGTCCACGGGCAACGGCCCTGGGTCGAACGGACGGGGGAGGGTCAGCAGGATCCCCGCATCAGCTCGTCCAGGCTCTGGTCCATGTCCAGGTACATGTGCTCCAGCCCCGGTGGCACCACGGCGGAGGCCCGTTCCAGGAACCGCTGGAGTTCGGCCGTCAGCATCAGCACGATCGCGACGCCCTCCGGCGCGTGGAACTCCACCGTGGTCCGGTCCCCGTCGTACGGCCGCACGCGCACGTCGCCGCAGCCGGCCGGGTGCTGGAGGCCGGAGGTCAGCAGCTCGCGGGCGAAGGTCCACGAGACCTCGACGCCCTCCAGAGTGGCCGGCGCGGGGAAGGCCATGCGGACGGCGAAGGGATCCGCGCGGTCGTAGCAGAGGGTGACGGGCACGGTCTCGACCTTCGGCGCGGTGGCGACCAGACGGGCCTGCACGGCCTGCTCGATGACAGTGATCAAGGCTCACTCCCTTGCGGCGGATCTGCGGCCGGGCTGTGGGGTGGGACCCGGCAACCGGATAGACGCCGGAATCGGCAAATCCGTGCACGGCGGATGACGTGAGCTGTGTCACCGATTGGCCTGATCTCCCCTGTGTGATCGCACAGAGTGAGGGCGGCAACGGCCCGGACGCGGGGTCATCAGTCGGCGCCGCAGGCCCCGGAGTGATCGCAATAAGGCTGGTTACCGCTCACTCCACAGGCGCAAAGGACCACCCGGGTCTCCCGGTGCGCACGACCGTCCGGGGTGGTCACGCTGAGTTCCCCGCGCAGCACCAACTGGCCGACGGGGGACCGCGTGACGCTGGTCGGCCGGTCCCCCTCCTCCGCCGGGCCCCCGGACAGCAGGTACTGGAGCGCGCCCGACGGGCAGCGCCGGATCACCTCGGCGACCCGCTCCGGCCCGGACCCGTCGGGATCGATCCACGGGCGCCGCCCGGTGTCGAACACCCCGGGCAGGCCGCGGACGCACTCCGCCGCGTGCAGGCACCGCCCGGAGTCGTAGGTGACGGTGACGCTCTTGCCTTCGTAGGCCTTCGGTCCTTTGGAGGGCATGGCCCCACACTAGGAACGCGCGGCTCCCGACGCACCCTGGACGGCGGATGTGGGGTGCGTTAGCTTCCCGCGCCATGAGACTTCTGGGAGTTGGCATGTGCGCGGCAGCCCTGCTGGTGGGGCTGGCCGTCGCGCCGGCGCAGGCGGACACCGGAGCGGGAGACACCCCCGGTGCGGGATTACGGGGCGTCGGCTGGGCGCTGAAGGCGACCGGCAAGGAGGCCCGGTTCCGCGGTCTCGCGGCCGTCAGCCGCAGCACGGCCTGGGTGGCCGGCACCAAGGGGACCGTCCTGCGCACCGGCGACGGCGGGCGCAGCTGGCAGGACGTGTCACCGCCGGGGGCGGTCGCGGAGGGGCTGGAGCTGCGCGACATCGAGGCCTTCGACGCGCGGCGGGCGGTCGCCCTGTCCATCGGCGAGGGCGAGGCCTCGCGGGTGCTGCGCACCGAGGACGGCGGCGCCACCTGGACCGAGACCTTCCGCAACCCCGATCCGCGGGCCTTCTACGACTGCCTCACCTTCCTCGACGCCCGGCACGGACTGGCGATGAGCGACCCGGTGGACGGCAAGTTCCGCATCCTCGCCACGGACGACGGCGGCCGCAGCTGGCGGGTGCTGCCGGACGCGGGAATGCCGGTGGCCCTGCCGGGCGAGGCGGCCTTCGCGGCGAGCGGGCAGTGCCTGGTGGCCTCCGGGCCGCGCGACGTCTGGCTGGCCACCGGCGGCGGCCCGGTCGCCCGCGTGCTGCACTCCTCCGACCGGGGGCTGACCTGGCGGGCCGCCGACTCCACCGTCCCGGCCGGCGACCCGGCCCGCGGGGTCTTCGCCCTGGCCTTCCGCGACCGTACGACGGGCCTCGCGGTCGGCGGCGACTACCGCGCCGGCCAGGCCTCGCCGCAGGCCGCCGCCCGCACCGCCGACGCGGGCCGGGGCTGGAGCCGGGCGGCCACCCCGCCGCCCGCCTACCGCTCGGGCGCGGCCTGGTTCCCGTACGGCCGCTCGACCGCGCTGGCGGTGGGCCCGACGGGCACGGACGTCACCACGGACGCGGGCCGCACCTGGCGGACCCTGGACGCGGGCTCCTACGACACCGTCGACTGCACGGCCGACGGCGGCTGCTGGGCGGCGGGGGAGAAGGGGCGGGTGGCCCGGCTGGAGGTGCTCGGGAGGCCGGGCCGCTGAGCGGGCCCCCGGTGAACGGGTCCGTGCCCGGACAGCGGCCCGCGGCGAACCCGCCGGCCGCGGCCCCGCCCGCGCGCGGGGCCGCCGGTACGGGAGGGGCCGCCGGTACGGACGGGTCGGGCCGGGTGGGGCGGGCGGGGAGGGTCAGGCGGGCAGGGTCTCGCGGACCGCGGCCAGGTCGGAGGAGGTCTTCGTGGCGATGAACTCGGTGATGCGGTAGGCGCAGACGCCCGCCACCGTGAAGGGGTCCTCGGCCGCGATCCTCTCGACCTCGGCGCGGGAGACGCCCGCGGCCAGGATGATCCCGCCCTCGCGCGGGACCTTGCGGCCCGAGGCGAGGAAGACGCCGGACGCGTAGTACCCGTCCAGCCAGGCGATGTGGGCGTCCATCTCCTCCTCGACGGATTCGACGGGCGCGGTGTAGGTGAGCTCCATGACGAACATGATCGCCAGGCTACTCTCGCACTCCATGACGACTGTGAAGACCCCCGCCGACGAGGCCGAGGCCCGCGCCATACAGGACGAACTCCGCGACCGGGTCGTGCTCGACGAGCCCGGCCCGCTCCCCGGCCGGGGCCTCGTCGCCGGAGTGGACGTGGCCTACGACGACGAGCGCGACCTCGTCGCCGCCGCGGCCGTCGTCCTCGACGCCGCCACCCTGGAGCCGGTCGGGGAGGCGACCGCCGTCGGGCACGTGAGCTTCCCGTACGTACCCGGGCTGCTGGCCTTCCGCGAACTGCCGACCGTACTGGCAGCCCTCGACGCCCTCACGGTCGTCCCGGACCTCGTCGTCTGCGACGGCTACGGCCTGGCCCACCCCCGCCGCTTCGGCCTCGCCTGCCACCTCGGGGTGGTCACCGGGCTGCCGAGCATGGGCGTGGCCAAGAACCCGTTCACCTTCTCCCACGAGGAACCGGGCTCCCGGCGCGGCGACTCCTCCGCGCTCCTGGCGCCCGACGGCTCCGTCGTCGGGCGGGCGCTGCGCACCCGGGACGGGGTCAAGCCGGTGTACGTGTCCGTGGGCCACCGGGTCTCGCTGGACAACGCCTGCGCCCACGCCCTCGCCCTGAGCCCCGCGTACCGGATCCCCGAGACCACCCGGCGCGCCGACTCCCTGTGCCGGCGCGCCCTGCGCGAGGCCTCCTGACGGCCGGCCCGCCACGGTGGGGCGTCAGCGCGAGTCGGCCACCCGGAAGCGGATTCCCGCCTTCTGGAGCCGTTCCAGCAGGGCGTCGCCCATCGCCACCGCCGTGGTGAGCTGGCCGGCCCGCTCCGGCAGGGCGTCCAGGGCCAGGCAGAGCGCGGACTCGGCCAGCATCTTCGCGGTCTCCCCGTAGCCGGGGTCCCCGCCCGACACCTCGGTGAAGACCCGCCGCCCGCCGCCCTCGCCGACGAACCGGAGCGTGAACCAGCTGCGCGCGCGGCGCTGCGCGTCGGGCCCGCTGCCCGGCTCCCAGCGGCCCATCAGCCATCGCCGGGCGGCCGGGACCTGGGCCAGGGCCACCGTCGCGCCCATGGCCGCCGTCCCGCCGACGGCGACCGGGAGGTGGCGCACGGAGGCGTAGTGCCGGTAGCGGAAGTCCGGCCCGTACCGCTCCAGGGCCGCCGCCGACCGGGCCACGACGGCCGGGTCCAGGGTGGGCAGCGGCAGGGCCCAGGTCCCGGTCTCCCGGCTGAAGCGCGGGGCGCCCACGGGGCCCCGCACCCGGCGGTCCGGCAGCCGCGGCTGGTGCAGTCTGCGGGCGCGCGCGGCGGCCAGGGTCTGCGGGCCCCGCCCCAGCGCGGTCAGGGCGGAGGCGAGCGTACCGCCGGAGAACAGCGCGTTGGAGCGGACGAAGCCGTCCACGCGCAGGGGCACCCCGGCGGGCAGCCGGCGCACCGTGAAGTACGCCCCCAGGTCGGCCGGGATCGAGTCGAACCCGCAGGCGTGCACCAGCCGCGCCCCCGTCTCCCGGGCCCGCGCGTCGTGCGCGACGTACATCCGGTCGACGAACTCCGGCTCCCCGGTGAGGTCCACGTAGTCGGTGCCCTCCTCGGCGCAGGCCGCCACCAGCTCGGCCCCGTACCAGATGTACGGCCCCACCGTGGTGGCCAGCACCCCGGTGGAGGCGGCGAGTTCGCGCAGGGCGCCGGTGTCGGCGGCGTCGGCCCGCAGCAGCGGCAGGCGGGCGCACGCCGGGTCGAGCGCGGCCAGCCGTTCGCGCAGTCGTTCGAGCTTGCGGAGGTCGCGGCCGGCCAGCGCCCACCGCAGACCGGCCGGGGCGTGCCGCGCGAGGTACTCGGCTGTCAGCGCCCCGACGAACCCGGTGGCGCCGAAGAGGACGACGTCATAGGCCCGTTGCGGTCGGCTCCGCCGGACGTGCTCGTTCATGAACCGCTCCTCCCAGCTGGTATCGGTGGCTGAGGCTAGCGTGGGGGTCGGCCGCCCGTGTGAGCGGGTGACGGGCCGGTGTGACCGGTGGTGAGGAGGAGCGTCGATGAAGGCTGCGGTGCGCAAGTGGGAGACGGTGCGCGCGTTTGCCCTCGGGCTGCCCGAGGCGGTGGAGGAGCATCCCTGGGGGCCCGAGGACGGCGTGGTGAAGGTCAACAAGAAGATCTTCGTCTTCCTGGGGAACGCGGACGGCCCGGAGCCGCCCGGCCTGTCCGTCAAGCTGAAGGACGAGGCCCTGCACGGGCACGCGATGACCGCTCCCGGCGCCGCGCCCACCGGGTACGGGCTGGGCAGGGCGGGCTGGGTGTCCGTACCGCTGGGGGAGGAGGGGGCCCCGTCGGCCGAGGTGCTGTGCGAATGGGTGGAGGAGAGCTACCGGACCGTCGCCCTCAAACGGCACGTGAGGGAACTGGACGCCCGGAGCCCGGAACCGGCCACGCGGGAAATCGACTAAGCGCTTGCTCTTGTGCTGCGTGGAACACGTTCCTAGCATCGCTGGTGTTACATCAGTTGTGTCACACGTACGCGCAGGCGCCTCGGAAGCGCACACCAGGATGCTGGGGGCTCGATGGCAGTGACAGCAGGCCCGCTCGCGGGAGTACGCGTCGTCGAACTGGCCGGCATCGGACCGGGGCCGTTCGCCGCGATGGTCCTCGCCGACCTCGGCGCGGACGTGGTGCGCGTGGACCGGCCCGGCGGCGGCGCCCTGGGCATCGACCCGGCCTACGACATCACCAACCGGGGCAAGCGCTCCGTCGTGCTCGACCTCAAGTCCGCCGAGGGCCCCGCCCGGGTGCTGGAGCTGGTCGAACGGGCCGACGTACTGATCGAGGGCTTCCGCCCCGGGGTCGCCGAGCGGCTCGGTGTCGGCCCGGCGGACTGCCACGCCCGCAACCCGAAGCTGGTCTACGGCCGGATGACCGGGTGGGGCCAGGAGGGCCCGCTCGCGCACACCGCCGGGCACGACATCGCGTACATCGCCGTCACCGGCGCCCTCGGCATGATCGGCGACCCGGACGGGCCCCCGGCCGTCCCCGCCAACCTGGTCGGCGACTACGCGGGCGGTTCCCTCTACCTCGTCATCGGCGTCCTCGCCGCCCTCCAGCACGCCCGCACCCCCGGGGGCACCGGCCAGGTGGTGGACGCCGCGATCGTCGACGGCACCGCCCACCTCACCGCCATGATCCACGGGATGGTCGCGGCCGGCGGCTGGCAGGACCGGCGCGGAGCCAACCTCCTCGACGGCGGCTGCCCCTTCTACGGCACCTACGAGACCTCCGACGGCCGGTACATGGCGGTCGGCGCGCTGGAGCAGCAGTTCTACGACACCTTCGCGGAACTCCTCGGCATCGGGGACGAGGCCGACGCCCGCAAGGACCCGGCCCGCTGGGGCGCGCTGCGCGAGGCCGTCGCCGCCCGCTTCAGGACCCGTACCCGCGCCGAGTGGACCGAGGTCTTCGAGGGCACCGACGCCTGCGTGGCTCCCGTGCTCTCCCTGCGCGAGGCGCCGCACCACCCGCACCTCGCCGCCCGCGCCACGTTCACCGACTTCGGCGGGATCACCCAGCCCGCCCCGGCACCCCGGTTCTCCGCGACCCCGGCCGCCGTGACCGCGGGCCCCGCCCGGCCGGGCGCCGACACCGCGGCGGTGGCCCGGGACTGGGACCTGCCGGGCCTGACGGCAACAGCGACGGCATCCGGGACAGCGGCGGACACCGCATCGACGACGGCATCCGGAACCGCGACGGAAACCGCAACGGCGAAGGGCGAGGGCGCCTGATGGAACTGTCCATGCTGCTCGACTACGCGGGCGACCCCCGCAAGGCCGCCGACGAGGCCGCCGCCCTGGAGGCGGCCGGGCTCGACGCCGTATGGGTGGCCGAGGCCTGGGGCTTCGACTCCCCGACCATCATGGGGTACCTGGCGGCCCGCACCGAGCGGATGAAGATCGGCTCGGCCATCCTCAACGTGTACTCCCGCACCCCCGCGCTCATCGCCCAGACCGCCGCCGGACTGGACGCGGTCTCCGGCGGCCGGGCCCTGCTCGGCCTCGGCGCCTCCGGGCCGCAGGTGGTCGAGGGCTGGCACGGGAAGCCGTACGACAGGCCGCTCGGCCGGACCCGGGAGACCGTCGAGCTGTGCCGGCGCGTGTGGCGCCGCGAGACGATCGACCACCACGGCATCACCGACATGCCGCTGCCGGCTCCGAAGGGCAGCGGGCTCGGCAAACCCCTGAAGATCCTCACCCGGCCGGTGCGTTCCGCCGTTCCCGTCTACGTCGCCTCCCTCGGCCCGGCCAACGTGCGGATGACCGCCGAGATCGCGGACGGTTGGCTGCCCACCCTCTTCATCCCGGAGAAGGCCGCCGAGGTGTGGGGCGGCCCGCTCGCCGAGGGGACGGCCAAGAGGTCCCCGGAACTCGGCCCGCTCCAGACCGTCGCGGGCGGCCTGCTGGCCATCGGCGAGGACGCGGCCGCCGCACGGGACCTCGCCCGCCCGCAGATCGCCCTGTACGTGGGCGGCATGGGCGCGCCCGGAAAGAACTTCTACAACGACCTCGCCGTCGCCTACGGGTACGGCGAGGAGGCCCGCAAGATCCAGGAGCTCTACCTCGCCGGACGCAAGCGCGACGCCGCGGCCGCCGTCCCGGACGAGTTCTGCGAGCTCATGACCCTGTGCGGGCCCGAGGGCTACGTGCGCGAGCGCGTCGAGGCGTTCCGGGAGGCGGGCGTCACCATGCTCAACGTCACGCCCGTCGGCCCCGAGCCGGTCCGGCTGATCGAAACCGTCAAGAGCTGGCTCTAGGGGGACCGGACCGATGCAACGCCGTATCTTCGACGCCGACCACGAGGCGTTCCGCGAGACCGTCCGCACCTTCCTGACCAAGGAGGTGCTGCCGCACTACGACCAGTGGGAGAAGGACGGCATCGTCAGCCGCGGGGCCTGGCGGGCCGCGGGCCGCCAGGGCCTGCTCGGCCTCGCCGTGCCCGAGGAGTACGGGGGCGGCGGCAACCCCGACTTCCGCTACGCGGCCGTGATCGCCGAGGAGTTCACCCGGGCCGGGGCCCCCGGCCTCGCCATCGGCCTGCACAACGACATCATCGGCCCGTACCTGACCTCGCTGGCCACCGAGGAGCAGAAGCGGCGCTGGCTGCCCGGTTTCTGCTCCGGCGAGACCATCACCGCGATCGCGATGACCGAGCCGGGCGCGGGCAGCGACCTCCAGGGGATCCGCACCACCGCCGAGGACCGGGGCGACCACTGGCTGCTCAACGGCTCCAAGACCTTCATCTCCAACGGCATCCTCGCCGACCTGGTGATCGTGGTCGCCAAGACCACTCCCGAGGGCGGGGCCCACGGCCTGTCCCTGCTGGTCGTCGAGCGGGGCGCGGAGGGCTTCGAGCGCGGCCGCAACCTCGACAAGATCGGCCAGAAGGCGCAGGACACCGCCGAGCTCTTCTTCCACGACGTGCGCGTCCCCAAGGAGAACCTGCTCGGTGAGGAGAACGGCGCCTTCGTCCACCTGATGACCAACCTCGCGCAGGAACGCATGGGCATCGCGATGGCCGCGATCGCCGCCGCCGAACACCTGGTGGAGATCACCACGCAGTACGTGAAGGAGCGCGAGGCCTTCGGCAGGCCCCTCGCCAAGCTCCAGCACATCCGCTTCGAGATAGCGGAGATGGCCACCGAGTGCGCGGTCACCCGGGCCTTCCTCGACCGCTGCATCACCGACCACGCGAACGGCGAACTGGACCACGTCCACGCCTCGATGGCCAAGTGGTGGGCCACCGAACTCCAAAAGCGCGTCGCCGACCGCTGCCTGCAACTGCACGGCGGGTACGGCTACATGAGCGAATACCGGGTCGCCCGTGCCTTCACCGACGGCCGCATCCAGACCATCTACGGCGGCACGACCGAGATCATGAAAGAGATCATCGGCCGCTCCCTCCTCGGCTGACGCCGGACCCCAGAAAGGCTTGACTTGTGAGCACCGAAGCGTACGTGTACGACGCGATCCGCACGCCGCGCGGCCGCGGCAAGGCCAACGGCGCCCTGCACGGCACCAAGCCGATCGACCTGGTCGTCGGCCTCATCCACGCCCTGCGCGAGCGCAACCCCGGCCTGGACCCCGCCGGCATCGACGACATCGTGCTCGGCGTCGTCGGCCCCGTCGGCGACCAGGGCTCCGACATCGCCCGCATCGCGGCCATCGCCGCCGGCCTCCCGGACACCGTGGCGGGCGTCCAGGAGAACCGCTTCTGTGCCTCCGGCCTGGAGGCCGTCAACCTGGCCGCCGCCAAGGTCCGCTCCGGCTGGGAGGACCTGGTCCTCGCGGGCGGCGTGGAGTCCATGTCCCGGGTTCCGATGGCCTCCGACGGCGGCGCCTGGTTCAACGACCCGATGACGAACTGGGACGTCAACTTCGTCCCGCAGGGCATCGGCGCCGACCTGATCGCCACCATCGAGGGCTTCTCCCGCCGGGACGTCGACGAGTACGCCGCCCTCTCCCAGGAGCGCGCCGCGACGGCCATCAAGGACGGCCGCTTCGCCGGGTCGGTCGTGCCGGTCACCGACCGCAACGGCCTCGTGGTCCTGGACCACGACGAGTTCGTCCGCCCGGGAACCACCGCCGACACCCTCGCCAAGCTGAAGCCCTCCTTCGCCGACATCGGCGACCTCGGCGGCTTCGACGCCGTCGCGCTGCAGAAGTACCACTGGGTGGAGAAGATCGACCACGTCCACCACGCGGGCAACTCCTCCGGCATCGTCGACGGCGCCTCCCTCGTCGCCATCGGCTCCCGGGAGGCCGGCGAACGCCACGGCCTGCGCCCGCGCGCCCGGATCGTCTCGGCGGCCGTCTCCGGTTCCGAGCCCACCATCATGCTCACCGGTCCCGCCCCGGCCACCCGCAAGGCCCTCGCCAAGGCCGGGCTCACCATCGACGACATCGACCTGGTCGAGATCAACGAGGCCTTCGCCGGCGTCGTGCTGCGCTTCGTCAAGGACATGGGCCTGTCCCTCGACAAGGTCAACGTCAACGGCGGGGCCATCGCACTCGGCCACCCGCTCGGCGCCACCGGCGCCATGATCCTCGGCACCGTCGTCGACGAACTGGAGCGCCAGGACAAGCGCTACGGGCTCGTCACCCTCTGCGTCGGCGGCGGCATGGGCGTCGCCACCATCGTCGAACGCCTCTAGGCCCCCTCCGGATCCCGCCCCGCCCGCGCCGCCGGGATCCGCACCGGACGACCCGGCAGCACGACGCGGCGAAGGCCCCGCCACCGGGCCCGACCGCCGCACGGTGCACCCGAGCCGGACCCTCGCGGCCCCCTCCGGGCCAGGACCTTCCGGCCCCCTCCGGGCCAGGCGCCTTCCGCCCGGCCCCGCCGAACCAGACTTCCACGGAGAGACCCACCCCATGACCGAGACCCGCACCATCCGCTGGGAACAGGACGAGACCGGCATCGTCACGCTGGTCCTCGACGACCCGGACCAGTCCGCCAACACCATGAACCAGGCCTTCAAGGACTCCATCGCGGCGATCGCCGACCGCGCCGAGGCCGAGAAGGACTCCATCCGGGGCATCGTCTACACCTCCGCGAAGAAGACCTTCTTCGCCGGCGGCGACCTCAAGGACATGATCCGGCTGCGCCCCGAGGACGCGGGCCTGGCGTTCGAGACCGGCACCGCCATCAAGCGTTCGCTGCGCCGCATCGAGACCCTCGGCGTGCCCGTGGTCGCCGCGATCAACGGCGCCGCCCTCGGCGGCGGTTACGAGATCTGCCTCGCCTCCCACCACCGGATCGCCCTCGACGCGCCCGGCTCCAAGATCGGCCTGCCCGAGGTCACCCTCGGCCTGCTCCCGGCCGGCGGCGGCGTCACCCGTACCGTCCGCCTCATGGGCATCGCCGACGCGCTGCTCAAGGTCCTGCTCCAGGGCACCCAGTACACCCCGCAGCGCGCCCTCGACAACGGCCTCGTACACGAACTGGCCGCCACCCCCGAGGAGATGCTCGCCAAGGCCCGCGCCTTCATCGACGCCAACCCCGAGTCGAAGCAGCCGTGGGACGTACCCGGCTACAAGATCCCCGGCGGTACCCCGTCCAACCCGCGCTTCGCCGCCAACCTCCCGGCCTTCCCGGCCAACCTCAAGAAGCAGCTGAACGGGGCCCCGTACCCGGCGCCCCGCAACATCCTGGCCTGCGCCGTCGAGGGCGCCCAGGTGGACTTCGAGACCGCGCTGACCATCGAGGCCCGGTACTTCACCGAGCTGGTCACCGGTCAGACCGCCAAGAACATGATCCAGGCGTTCTTCTTCGACCTCCAGGCCGTCAACGCGGGCCGCAGCCGCCCGCAGGGCGTCGAGCCCCGCAAGGTCGAGAAGGTCGCCGTCCTCGGCGCCGGCATGATGGGCGCGGGCATCGCCTACTCCTGCGCCCGCGCGGGCATCGAGGTGGTCCTCAAGGACGTCACCGCCGAGGCAGCAGCCAAGGGCAAGGCGTACTCCGAGAAGCTCCTCGACAAGGCGCTCTCCCGGGGCCGCACCACCGAGGCCAAGCGCGCCGAGCTGCTGGCCCGGATCACCCCGACGGCCGACGCCGCCGACCTGGCGGGCTGCGACGCCGTCATCGAGGCCGTCTTCGAGGACACCGCCCTCAAGCACCGGGTGTTCCAGGAGGTCCAGGACGTCATCGCGCCCGACGCCCTGCTCTGCTCCAACACCTCCACCCTGCCGATCTCCGGGCTCGCGGAGGGCGTCAAGCGTCCCGCCGACTTCATCGGCCTGCACTTCTTCTCGCCCGTCGACAAGATGCCCCTCGTCGAGATCATCAAGGGCGAGCGCACCGGCGACGAGGCCATCGCCCGCGCCTTCGACCTGGTCCGCCAGATCAACAAGACCCCGATCGTGGTCAACGACTCGCGCGGCTTCTTCACCTCGCGCGTCATCGGCCAGTTCATCAACGAGGGCGTGGCGATGGTCGGCGAGGGCGTGGAGCCCGCCTCCGTCGAGCAGGCCGCCGCCCAGGCCGGGTACCCGGCCAAGGTGCTCTCGCTGATGGACGAGCTCACCCTCACCCTCCCGCGCAAGATCCGCAACGAGACCCGCAAGGCCTTCGAGGCCGAGGGCCGCACCTGGACCGAACACCCCGCCGACACGGTCATCGACCGGATGGTGGACGAGTTCGGCCGCCCCGGCCGCAGCGGCGGCGGCGGTTTCTACGAGTACGACGAGGCGGGTCGGCGGACCCGCATCTGGCCCGGCCTGCGCGAGCACTTCGCCAAGCCGGACGCCAGCATCCCCTTCGAGGACATGAAGGAGCGGATGCTCTTCGCCGAGGCCCTGGACACCGTCCGATGCCTCGACGAGGGCGTGCTCACCTCGATCGCCGACGCCAACATCGGCTCCATCATGGGCATCGGCTTCCCGGCCTGGACCGGCGGCGTGATCCAGTACATCAACGGCTACGAGGGCGGCCCGGCGGGCTTCGTCGCCCGCGCCCGCGAGCTGGCCGCCACCTACGGCGAGCGCTTCACCCCGCCCGCCTCCCTCGTGGCCAAGGCCGAACGCGGCGAGACCTACGCCGACTGAGCGCGGCCGCTACGGACGCCCGCCCCGGGCCCGCGCGCGAGCGGGTCCGGGACGGGCGGGTCCGGGGCGAGCGGGTCCGGGGCGGCCGTGCCGACGCGGTGCCGGGGCCGTACCGGCACGGTCCCGGGGCCGTACTGCCGGGTCCCGGGGCCGCACCGGCGCCGTCTCAGTGCCCGGGGGCGCCCAGCGTGGCGAACACCCCGCGGCGAGCGGCGCCGTCCGGGTCGGTCCAGCCGGCCAGCACCTGGCCCAGGAGCCCGTTCCCGCCGGCGGCGGGACCGGCGAGCAGCACGCGGGACAGGGTGAGGTCGAGGAGGGGTCCCGGTCCGCCGGCCGGGCCCACCCCGATGACGGTGGCGTCGGCGGAGTCGCTCACCTTCCCGGCCCCGGTCAGGGACGCGGGTACGCCCGCCGGCCCGGCGAGGACCTCGACGGTCGGGTCGGGGGTGTCGCTCTCGCTCTGGGCCTGCGCCGCGGCACGGCCCGCGAGCAGGGCCGCCAGCCGCTCCACCATGACCGGGTCGTGGGCGCCGTCGTAGACCCAGCGCGTACCCAGCACCCCGTGTTCGAGCGTGCCGACCAGCCCGTCCCCGGCGCCGTCCAGCGGGGCCCCGCGGTAGGTGAGCGGGACCAGGTGGGCGACCGGCCCGTCCCCGGAGGCGTCGGTGACCACCATGAACTCGATGCCCACCTCGCCCTCGGGGTCGTCGAGGCGGAAGCCGCCCGCCCGCGCGAGCTGCGAGACGTCCCCGGTGCCCTGGTACCAGGGCCTCAAGGGGAGCCAGTCGGCGAGGAGTTCGAGCTTGGTCGGGCTCAGGGTGGTGCGGTGGATGATTGCCATGATCGTAAACCTACCCGGGCGGCGGGGGTGCTGACCGGCGGGCGGCCGTATCCGGCCCGGGTCACGGGGGAGTGGTCACGGGGTGTTCCCGGACGGCGATCCTGGCCAGTTTCGTCAGCATCATGCCGTTGCGCACGGCGACGAGGTAGTCCACCGGCAGTCCGTGCATGCGGGTCCCGGGACCGCGCAGCGGATGCCAGTCGAGGGTGAAGAGCGTGTTCTCGCCCCAGGGGGCCAGGCTCATCGCGATGCGGGCCGCGCCGAAGGGTTCGGCCCGCGCCTCCAGCTCCAGGCGCCGGTGCGGTTCGCAGACGCGGACGACGGAGGTGTCGTCGAGGGTCAGCGGGCCGACGCCGACGCGGACCCGCAGCCGGGCGCCCACGTCGGGCCAGTGCGGGTCCGCGGCGAGGACCTGCCGGGTTCCCGTCACCCATTCCCCGTAACGGTGCCCGTCGGCCAGGAGGCGCCAGACCTCGGCGGGCGGGCACAGGATCAGACGGCGGTTGCGCGCCACGGCGGTCACGCTCCTTCCGGACGGTGGCCGGGCCGTCGCGCTGCCCTGCCCACCCCCAGCCTCACGCTGTACGCCCGCCCCCGCAGTCCGGCAGACCCGAACGGCTGTCACGGCCGCCCCCGGCCAGACCGGTGCAGGACCGGAGCCGGACTGGTTCAGGACCGGAGCCCGACCGGAGCCGGATCCGCCCCCCCACGCCCGGAGCCCGTCACCCGGGCTCCGGGACGAAGGCCGCCCGCAGCTCCTCCCGCAGCGACCGCTGGAACGCCGTCACCAGGGCCTGTACCACCATCGGCTGCATGTGCGCCGACAGCGCCTTCATCGACTCCACCCGCTCCGGATCGCTCTCGCCCTCGGTGAACGGCCCCCACACCTCGTCCCGGAACAGGGCGGTCAGTTCGTGCGCCGCCGTCCGCGCGTGTTCCAACAGCACGGTGCGGGCCGCGAGGATCGTCCCGTGCGCGATCGGCACGTCCAGCAGGGCGACCCCGAGCCGCAACAGCCCCACGTCCACCCGGAACCCCTCGCCCGCCTCCACGAGCACGTTCATCGCGGCGAGCCTGCCCAGGTCGGTGTCCGACAGGCTCCGCCCGGCCCGCTTCTCCAGCTCCGCCCGCGAGAACTCCCGCGCCGCGTCGGGGGCCCAGGTGGCCACCAGCGCCCGGTGGATCGCCAGATCGTGCGCGCTCAGGTCGTCGGGGAGCGCGTCCAGGTAGCGCTGGATCGCGGACAGGGTCATGCCCTGGTGCTGGAGTTCCTCGATGAGCGCCAGCCGGGACAGGTGCTCCGGTCCGTACTGGCCCACCCGACGGGGTCCGATCACGGGAGGGGGCAAAAGCCCGCGCGTGCTGTAGAACCGTACGGTGCGGACGGTGACACCGGCCCGGGACGCCAGCTCGTCCACGGTGAGCATCGGCTCGGTCGCCCGGTCGGCCATCGTCCGCTCCTCGCTCTCTGCTCCACAGCTTGGGTTCAACAGTATTGCTGTCGCACCAACGATGTGAAACGGCCAGGAGCTGCCCATGACCACGAACCTGCGACTGCCCGGACGACCCGAAGAACTCACCCTGCCCGCCCTGCTGGTCCGCAACGCCGCCGAACACGGCGAGCTGCCCGCCCTCTCCTGGCGCGAGGGGGCCGCCGACTGGCGCACCCTCACCTGGAGCGAGGTCCGCCACGAGGTCGCCGTACTCGCCGCCGGCTACGCGGCCCTCGGCGTCGAGCGCGGCGAACACGTCCTGCTCATGATGGGCAACCGGCCCGAACACTGGCTCAGCGACCTGGCGCTCGTCCACCTCGGCGCCGTCCCCGTCACCGTCTACGGAACCTCGGCGCCCGAGCAGATCGCCCACATAGCGCGCCACAGCCGGGCCCGGGTGGCGGTCGTCGAGGGCGCCGGCGAGCTGGCCCGCTGGGAGCCGCTGCTGCGGGACCCCACGGCGCCCCTGGAGCGGCTGGTGGTCGCCGAGGCCGCCGAGGCGGGCCCGCACCGCACGTACGCGTCCGTGCGGTCGGACGGCGCCCGGCTGCACCGGGCCGACGCCTTCGAGAAGGGCTGGCGCGAGACCCGCCCCGAGGATCCGCTGACGGTCGTCTACACCTCGGGCACCACCGGCGACCCCAAGGGCGTGCGGCTGACCCACCGCAACATCCTGCTCCAGTCGGTGCGGCTCGACCGCGACACGGACCTGCCCGAACACGCCGAGCACCTCTGCTACCTGCCCTTCGCACACATCGCCGAGCGGATCCTCGGCATCTACCTGCCGCTGCTGCGGGCGGCCCACGTCCGGCTGGTCGCCGACCCCACCGCCGTGGCCGCCGCGGTCCGCGAACGCCACCCCGTGCAGTTCTTCGGGGTCCCCCGGGTCTGGGAGAAGCTCGCCGCCGCCGTCAAGGCCGTCCTCGCCGGGCTGCCCGACGAGCAGCAGCGGGCCATCGAGGGGGCCTGCGCCCTGGCGCGCGCCAGGGCCGGCCACCGGGAGCGCGGCGAGGAGGTGCCGGCCGCGCTCGAAGCCTCGTGCGCCGAGGCGAAGGAGCGGGTGCTCGACCCGTTGCTCCGGACGGCCGGACTGGACCGGCTCGTGTGGACGGCCAGCGCCACCGCGCCGATGCCGATCGACGTGGTCCGCTTCTGGGCGGGCTGGGGGATCACGATCATGGACGCCTGGGGGCTGACGGAGACCTCCGGCGTGTGCACCGTCAACCGGCGGGACGCCTTCCGGCTGGGCTCGGTCGGCCGGCCCATCGAGGGGCTGGAGCTGAGGATCGCCGAGGACGGGGAGATCCTCACCCGCGGGGCCACCGTCTTCGACGGCTACCTGCGCCCCGACGGGACGGTGGAGCGCGCCCACGACGCCGAGGGCTGGTTCCCCACCGGGGACGTGGGCCGGCTCGACGAGGACGGCTTCCTGTGGCTGACCGACCGCAAGAAGGAACTGATCATCACCTCGACGGGCAAGAACGTCTCCCCGGCCCTGGTGGAGAACACCGTCAAGGAACACCCGCTGATCGGCCAGGCCCTCGTCCACGGCGACGGCCGCTCCTACCTGGTCGCCCTCCTGGTCCTGGACCCCGAACTGGCCCCGGCCTGGGCGGCCGCCCGGGGGATCGGGACCGCCTCCCTCGCCGAACTCGCCGAACACCCGGCCGTCCTGGAGGAGACGGCCCGCGCGGTGGCCGCCGCCAACGCCCGGCTCAACCGCACCGAGCAGATCAAGCGCTACCGGCTGCTCGCCGAGGAGTGGGGCCCGCAGACGGGAGAGTTGACCCCCTCGCTGAAACTCCGCCGCAGGGTGGTCCGGGAGAAGTACGGCCCCCTGATCGAGGAGCTCTACGAGGCGCAGCCCGAGCCCCCGCGCTAGGGCCCGGCGCCCGTGCCGCGGTAGGGGCGGCGTCGGCACGGCGGTCCTGACCGGTTGTCAGTGGCGGGTGTCACGATCGGCCCATGAGCTTCTTCGAAGGGCTGATCGTGGCCGACCCGCCCCCGGCGGCCGAACCGGCGGAGTGGCACCTCGGCGCCTACGAGCCGCAGCCGAACGAGGACCACCCGCCCTCGGACTGGTTCCTCCCGGCCCGGATCCCGCAGACGGCGCGGATCGGGGACGGACCCGACACCCGGATCCTGCTGACCGGGTGGGAGGTGTGGCCCCGGTCCCTGGTCATCGGGATCGAGGTCTTCCGGCGCCGCGTCGGCCGGGACGGCCTCCGCGGGCCGGTCCACCCCCGGCCCGGCGCCGACGGGCTGCGCTTCGGCCTGCTGCTGGCGGACGGGCGCCGCGTCACCACCCTGGACGGGCCGGCCTGGCCGGCGCCCCCGTCCACGATCACGGGGCCCAGACCCGTCCTCACCGCGCTCGGCGGTTCCGGCGGCACCTTCCACCAGCAGGTCGACCTCCACCTGTCGCAACTGCCGCCGGACGGCGAACTGCTCCTGGTGACCGAGTGGCCCGCCGAGGGCGTTCCCGAGACACGGACCGTCTTCGACGCCACGAGGCTGCGGGCCGCGGCCGCCGGGGTGGTCGAGATCTGGCCCGCCCCGCCGCCGCCGGCCGCCAGGGGGCTCGCGGCCCTCCTGCCCTCCTCCCACGCGCCCCGGGTCCCCGGGCCGGAGCCCCGCCCCACCCCGTCACCGGCCGGGCCCGAAGCGCCCCGCGCCGACTGGCAGGGGATGGGGTACGAGGGCTGGGGCGACCCGGAGCTGATCCGCTCCCGGCTCGCCGCCGGGGCGGACCCGCAGGACCCCGAGGAGCGGCCGCTCCACCGGGTGGCCGGGCGGGGCGCCGAGGAGTCGCTCGCCGAACTGCTGCGCCGCGTCACGGACGTGGACGCGCTCGATGCGCAGGGCAGGACCCCGCTCTGGGAGGCCGTGGCCCACGGCCGGGCCGACAACGCCGCCCTCCTGCTGGCGGCCGGGGCCGACGCCTGGACGCCCCGCGTCGCGGGCCGCTCGCCGGGGAGCCTCGCGCTCACCACCGAACTGGCCCCGCTCTTCGCCGACCTGCCGGGCGCGGTGCCCCCGGACCCCGGGCGGGTGGCGGCGCAGCGGGCGGCCGACGAGCAGGCCCGGGTGTTCCGGGGCGTGCACACCGAGGGGCTCGCGGTCGCCTTCGTCGCCGGGGTGGACGAGGAGGAGGTGATCCGCCGCCTGGGCGCGGACCCGGACCGCGTCCCGGTCCTGGACCTGGACGCGGAGCCCGGACCGTACGGGACGGGCCCCGACGGCTTCGACCCGTACGGCCCGCGCGCCGGGTGGTTCCTCGGGGTGAGCGGGGTGCCGGGCGGCTGCGTCCTGACGCAGCCCGCCGGATACCTGGCCTCCTCGCCCGCCGTCCTGGCCGCGGTGTCGCCGGGCGGATGCGCGTACGGGGTCTACTTCAACCCGAAGGGCGGCACGTTCGGGCACCTGTCCGTGGACGGAGTCACCGCGCACCACGAGGAGATCGGCCTCACGGCCCGGGAGGACTCCCCGGAGGGCTTCTGGCTGCACCGCTTCTGGCAGTGGGGCCCGTACGGGGACATGTACGGGACGCGCTCCCTCGCCTACGCCTGCGACCGCGCGGGCCTCCCCATCACCGACCCGTCCCCCCTCCTCGGCCCACCCCGCCGCTGGGTGGGGCTCCCCACGGACAGCCCCTTGCACGACTGAGCCCATGTCCGCCGGGGGCGCCCGCGCGGGGTAACTCCCGCCCCGATCCGCACTGCACCAGAGAACCCCGGCCGACAGAGGGACTGTCGGCCGGGGCGGCGTTCGACGACTCAGACCTCAGGCGAGAAGCACGCGCCGCACTCGACGTTTCGAGGCGCGGCCGTTTCGAGATCCACCATCAGGGTCACCCCGGACCCATGCGGGCAAACGCGGCGTGGACGCCCTCCGGGACGTCGCACGACCTGGTGTGAACCCCAGCCGGCCACCACCTCGCGGAACCGAGGATCGACCCACACACGGGGTCCTTCAGAACCTTCGCTCACCGCAACTCCTTCCTTCCGGAACGTAGTCGACTGTAGTGGGATCGGGCCGGGCGGGTCAGGCTGAGGGCGGGGCGGCGCAGGCGGATCCACCCTCCGTGCACTCGCTGTGCATGCAGTCCCCGGCGTGGATCTCCGTGTCGGCCAGGAGCCCCCACAGGTAGGCGTCCGGCTCGTAGCCGGCCTCCCTGATCGCGTCCATCGTGAGGGCCAGCGTGGCGGCGTCGCGCCGCAACGTGTCCGGGCCCTCCGGGCGGTGGTCGACGAAGCGGCCGCCCGCCGTGCACAGCTCCCGGTACATGGCCGTGTGGAGGATGAGGGCGTGCCATCCGAGGTCGACCAGCTTGGACGGTCGCAGGTGCCGTCCCGTGGCCCGGGTCGCGGCGGCCACGAACTTCAGAGCCTCGTCGACGATGCGGACGGCGAGTGCCTCCTCGACGCCGTCGTTGTCGCGCTGTACGAGGTGGACCACCCGGGCGAACCCTTCCTCGGAGAGGAGGTGGAGGGCGGACGGCTTCAGGGCGGTGGGCGTGGTCATGGTGCTGTCCTTTCGGTCGGACGGGATGCGGGATCAGTGGGTTCCGGAGACGATGACGGCGAGCGCGCCGAGCAGGACCACGACGTACAGCAGTTGCCGCAGGTGCTCGGTCACCGGACCCGGCTCGACTGTTGCTCGACGGCCGTGAGCATGTTCCGCAGGATGCGGGCCAGGACGCGTGCGTGGTTCCAGGCCGCGTGGTCACCCCGCCCCGTCGGGCCGGCGTCGGCGAAGTACGACCACTCGGCGAGGGACGCGTGGGCGCGTTCCGTCCGCCGGCCGGGCGGGATCGCGGAGACGTGGGCGTACAGGGCCTGCCCGCTCGCGACCAAGTCGGCGGTGAGACGGGCGACGCCTTCGGCGTCCGGCCGTTCCGAGTAGGGGGCCAGCGCCCGCCCGATGAGCCCCTCGATCTGCGTCTCGCCGGAATCCATGCCGGTGCTCCCTACCGTCGTCAGCGGGTGGTGGAACAGAACTGTCTGGCCAGTGCGCCCCTGGGTACCGGTGGGCGCCCGGCGTGAAACCACGATGTCGGGTGCCTTCCGGGCGGATCCACTGCCGCGTCCTATAGGGCCGTCCTATATTTCGAGCATGGAGTCTGAGCCGGACGTCTGGGTCCACCCCGAACTGCGGGCGGCTGCAGCAGCGGAGGACTGGTCGGGGTTGCTGAGGGCCTGGCGGAAGGTGACGCGCAGCAGCCAGAGCACATTGGGTGCCGTGGTGGGCCTGGCGCAGTCCGACATCTCCGCGATCGAGAACCGCAGGCGCGAGGTGACCTCCGTAGAGGTCCGTCAGCGGATCATCGCGGGCCTCGGGGTCCCCGCCGAACTGCTGGGAGGCGTTGAGCCGGAGATGCCCCTTCCTTCCCTCTTCCTGCCCGGCGTAGTGGCTGATCCGGAGGCCGTGCGTCTACGTCAGGTGACCTCGTCGGGCATGCGGCTGGACGCGCCGTCGCTCGCGGCGATGGAGCGTCTTCTGGCGGAGCACCGGCGGGCCGAGGACACGTTGGGTTCGCGGGTCATGAACTCCGTGGTCGCCACGCAGTTCGAAGCGGTTGCCGGACTCTACGACCAGGCGCGGGGGCCACTCGCGGACAAGCTCGTCAAGATCATGGCCGAGTATGCGCAGTTCCTCGCCTGGATGGCGCAGGACCAGGACAACGCGCCTGTGGCGTTGGGCTGGTTCGACCGGTCCTATGACTGGGCGCTGGAATCCGGGTACGGCGACATGGCCGCCACGACCATGAGCATGAAGGCGCACCTGGCCTGGTCCCAGGGCAACGGTCGCCGCTGCGTCCGACTGGGCGCCGCCGCCGCGTCCACGGCCGGAGCGAGTGAGGCCACCCGGGCCATGGCCGTACAGATGATCGGCCGCGGTCACGCTCTCGAAGGTGACGGGGACGAGGCCTACCGACGGCTGGAAGAAGCACAGTTGATCATCGCCAACGCCACGGACGCACCACCGTGGCTCTACTTCTACGGCGAGTCCTGGTTCGCGGCGCAGCGTGGCATGGCCGACCTGCACCTGAAGGACTGGAACAGCGCCATCGCGCATCTGACGCAGGGACTGATCGGGTTCGCACCGGAATTCCGCCGCGACCGGGCCTGGTACGGATCCTGCCTCGCCCACGCTTATGCGGGTGCCGGGGAGGCGCAGGCAGCCCTGACAACGGCACTCGGCGTGATCGGCGATGCCTCCGAGATCGGCCGGCCGCATGCCTGGGGTGAGCTGCACAAGGTGGGCGGTCTCCTCCTGCGGCGTGGGGCTCACGAGGGCAGGGCGCTGGTGGACATGCTCGCCGAACTCGACTGAGGTGCATGCACGTCCGAGCCCCGCCCGCCCCTCGGCGCAGCCGGGTGCCTCGTGCAGGACGGCCGCAGCTCGCCCCTTCGGCTCCGACCGCAGGTCGCGGACCTGGCAGTGCAGTAGAGGATGTCTGTGGGAGCAAGAGGCGTACGTCCGCGACCTCGACGACCGGCTCTACGGCTGGGGTGCGGTGGTCAGCGGTCTCGCGTGTTGAACTCGGCGATCAGGGGCGACAGTTCAGCGAGGCTCTCGATGCGGAAGGTCGGCAGCTCGCGGGCCTCGGCGCTGTCCCACTGGATCGTGGCCCACGGGCCCCGGCGGACGAGCGCGGTGTGCATTCCCGCGGCGGCGCCGGGGCGCAGGTCGTTGTCGACCCGGTCGCCGACGTAGAGGATCTCCGAGGGCTCGGCCGGGACGACGGCGGCGACGCGCTCGAAGAACGCGGGGTCCGGCTTCGAGGCGCCCCAGTCGTCAGAGGTGCCGATCAGGTCCACGTCCTTCGTGAACAGTTCGCGCAACAGCCCGCCGGCGCGAACCGTCTGGTTCCCGGCGATGGCGAGCCACAGGCCGTCCGCACGGAGCCGGGCGAGGGCGGGGCGCACGTCGGGGTAGAGGTCGTCCTCGCCGAACCACTCCGGCTTGCCGGCGGCGGCCCGCGCTTCACGCTGCTCGGCGAGATCGAATCCCGGCCGGAACTCCTGGAACACATCCCGGTAGTCGCACCCCTGGGCGATGACCGCCCCGAACACGGCCGCGAACGTGTGCCTCGGGACGCCGAGCCAGTCCGCCCAGGTCCCGTACTCCCGGGTCTCGTCCACCAGGCACTCGCCGACGTCGAAGACCACAGCGCGAATCGTCATGCGGGCCAGCCTAGTGACGGCCCCGGACGTACGACAGGGCCCCCTCCTGCCCGGGGCGGGAGGGGGCTCCGTGGTCAGGAGCCGATGAGAGGGTAGTGGTCCGAAAGGTTTGAGTAGGTGTAGGAGGTGCCCCAGCTGGAGACCGTCCAGGGGGCCGACTGCTCCTTGACCACGTTGTTGTTCCAGTTCGCCGGGCGGGCGTTGCCCTTGCGGTACAGGACGTAGTCCAGGTCCTCGCGGGGGTCCGTCGGGTAGCGGTAGTTCGCGATCGAGTTGAGCGCCGTGTCGAAGGAGTACGGGTGGCCCGTACGGCTGTCGGCGTCGGCCAGGTCGGCGTTGGCGAGCATGGTCGCGTACTCGGGGCTGCGCGAGTCGACGTTCATGTCGCCCGTCACGATGACCTGTTCGGCCGCCGGGATGTTCTTGGCGTCCAGGAAGGCGTCGATGGCCCGGAACTGCCGGGCGCGCATCTGCGCCGCCTCGCCCGCGCCGCAGCCCGGGTCGGTGGACTGGGCGTGGGTGCCGACCACGTGCACCTTGGTGCCGTTGACGTCCAGCACCACGTACGCGAAGCCCTTGTTGGACCACCAGTCGGCGCCGCAGGCGTCCTTGTAGACCACCTGCTCCTTGCGGACGATCGGCCACTTGCTCAGGACCGTGACGCCGCCGTCCTCCGGGGTGGTGGAGGAGTAGGAGCCGCCCGTCGCGTCCCAGCCGCTCTTGCTGCGGCCCACGACCGGCGTCTGGTACGGGTACTGCGCGGCCGCGTTCGCCTTCAGCGCGTCCGAGGCGCCGTTGTCGAAGGCCTCCTGGAGGACGACCACGTCGTGGCCCTGGAAGAAGGAGGCCTTGGGGATCTCCGAAGCGCGGTGGTCCTGGCCCCAGTTCGGGTACAGGTTCTTGCTCATCAGGAACGTGTTGTACGTCAGTACGCTGAGCCGGGGCGTCGCACCGGTACCGGCGGCGCTGGCCGCGGGGGCGGTGGTGAGGGCCAGCGTGCCGGCGGCGATCGCCGCGACGGCCGTGGCGGCGGCCCGGTTGCGGCGGTTCGGGGTGAGCAGCATGAAGGTCTCCGTCATTCCTGCGGGGGAAGATCGACGCCGTCATCCAAGCAGCCGCGGTTACTTCGGGGTAACACCCATGACAAGACTTTCTGTCCGGGCCACGACAACGTGGGGCCGGGCGCCGGCCGGGCGGTACGCGGGCCCCGAGGCGGCGATAATGGAGGGAGAACGACGCACGAACACCGGGGGAGCACGGATGACCACGCACACCAGGGAAGCGGCCGCGAGCCGCCGGAGCGACCCCGAGCCGCCCCCGCCCGGCGGGGTGCTGTGGACCACCGCAGGGGACATCCGCTCGCTGCTCACCCTGCCCGCCGCCTTCACCCTCCAGGTCGCCCACCCGGCCGTCGGCGCCGGCGTCGACCAGTACTCCGTCTTCCGCACCGACCCCTGGGGGCGCGGCGAACGCTCCCTGCGCTCGGTCATGCTGTGGGTGTACGGCGGGGACGAGGCCGCCGCCGAGGGCCGTCGGGTGCGCCGGCTGCACAAGGAGATCCAGGGCACCGACACCCGGGGGCGCCGCTACCACTCCCTCGACCCTGCCTGCTACGCCTGGGTGCACGCCACCGGCTTCCCCATCGCCCTGTACTCCGGGCGGTACCTGTTCCGCCGCATCACCCCCGTCCAGGAGCGCCAGCTCTACCGCGAGTGGCTCCAGGTGGGCCGGATCCTCGGGCTCCGCGACCGGGACATGCCCCAGACGGTCGAGGAGTTCTGGCCGTACTACCGGCGGATGCTGGCCGAGGAGATCGAGCCCACCAAGGTGGCCCGCGAGCTGCTCGCCACCGACGCGGACCTGCCCCGTCCCGAGCTCGCCTCCCCGGTCGCCGGGCTGCTGCTGCGGGTCTCCTGGCCGCTGCTGCGGACCGCGTACCTGCGCTTCCGGGCCTTCGTCACCGTCGGGTTCATGCCGCCCGACGCGCGGGCCGTCCTCGGCCTGGAGTGGACCCCCGGGCAGGAGCGCCGGCTCCGGCGGATGAGTACGGCCCTACGGATCCTGGTACCGCTGCTGCCCGAGCGGCTGCGCTACCTGCCGCTCGCCCGCACCGCCCGCGCACGACGGCGCGCCGGCACCCGCTGAGGGGGCACCGGCGCGCGCGTCCGTTCCCGTTCCCGGGCCGGATCAGTGCTCGTGGATGTCGTTCGTCGCGACGATCTTCTTCCAGGACTTCGGCTCCACGGCGGGCTTGGCCGGGGCCTGCGAGCGGGCGCCCGGCTTGGCGGCGGGGGCGCCGAAGGCGGGCTTGCCCGGGGTGTACAGCCAGGTCTCGAAGAGCTGGGCGAGCGGCTTGCCCGAGATCTTCTCCGCGTACCGGACGAAGTCCCCGACCTTGGCGTTCCCGTAGGCGCGCTCGGTCGGCCAGCCCTTGAGGATCTTGAAGAACTTCTCGTCGCCGATCTCGTTGCGCAGCGCCTGGATCGCGATGGCGCCGCGGTCGTACACGGCCCCGTGGAACTGGTTCTCCGCACCCGGGTCACCCGGCTTGACCTGCCAGAACGGGTCCTCGGCCGGGCGGGAGGCGTACGTCCAGTCGGCGAGCTCCTGCGCGGTGCCCTCGCCCTCCTTCTCCGACCACAGCCACTGGCTGTAGCGGGCGAAGCCCTCGTTGACCCAGATGTCCTTCCAGTTGTCGACCGACACGCTGTCGCCGTACCACTGGTGGGCCAGCTCGTGCACGACCACCGAGACGTTCGCCCCGTTGGCGAACTGGCGCGGGCTGTAGAACGGCCGCGTCTGCGTCTCCAGCGCGAAACCGGAGGGCACGTTCGGGACGTAGCCGCCCAGCGCGTTGAACGGGTACGGGCCGAAGACCCCCTCCAGCCACTCCGCGACCTCGGTGGTCCGCTCCACGCTCGCGCGCGCCGCGCCCGCGTTGTCGCCGAGGTCCTTGCTGTACGCGTTCAGGACGGGCAGACCGCTCGCGGTCTTGTCGGTGGTGATGTCGAACTTGCCGACCGCGAGGGTGGCCAGGTAGGTGGCCTGCGGCTTGTTGGAGCGCCAGTTGTACCGGGTCCAGCCCAGCCGGGAGCTCTGCGACTGGAGCACGCCGTTGCTGATGGCCTGGGTGCCGTCCGGGACGTTGACGGACACGTCGAAGGTGGCCTTGTCCAGCGGGTGGTCGTTGCTCGGGAACCACCAGGCCGCCGAGTCGGGCTCCTGCGCCGCGATGCCGCCGTCCGGGGTGCGCTGCCAGGCGGACCAGCCGTCGACCTTGTACTCCGAGGGCTTGCCGGAGTACTTGACGACGACGGAGGCCTCCTTCCCCTTCTGCAGCGGCTGGGCCGGGGTGACCTCCAGCTCCTGGGTCCCGGAGGTGGCGAACTTCGCCTTGACGCCGTTGACGCGGATCTCGCTGACCTTGAGGCCGAAGTCCAGGTTGAAGCGGGACAGGTCCTGCTTGGCGGTGGCCAGGAGGGTGGCCGTGCCCTCCAGGAGGTCGGTCTTCGGCTGGTACTGCAGGCGCAGGTCGTAGTGGGAGACGTCGTACCCGCCGTTCCCGCTGGCCGGGTAGTAGGGGTCGCCGATACCCGGGGCACCCGGACCGGCGCCGGCCGCCGACGCCGGGATCACCAGCAGCAGGGAGGCGGCGAGCACGCTCGGGGCGATGACTTTGCGGCGCACGAAGAGCTCCAAGGGGTAGGGGAGGCAGATCGGTTCGGGTCTGGTCGTCCGACCGTATTCACCCCTGGCCGCTCAGGTCATGTCCATGGCCCCTGATGTCACACGATCGCCATCCGGCCGCAAGGAAGCGGGGGCCGGTGGCCCGGCCGGACGGGCGCCGGTATATCGAAATCCGGACATGGCGGGGGTTCCGCCGCGCGGGTGACGGGGGCTCGTCGAACGGTCCGGCGCGGTCCGGGTGCGGGTCCCGGTACGGGTACGCGCACCAGGCCGCCCCCGGCCCGTGGAGGTGGCACGGCGGCGGCACGGGGGGCGACTTCCGGTCTGTCGGCCCCTCCTGCCGTACCGTCACCGGCCGGGAACACATTGGCCGGATCTCGGCAGTCGGCCCCGGCGCGCTCAGGGTGCAGCGGGGGCAGGGCCGCGGCAGACCCGGCGTCAGGTGGACCCCGCCGACCGCCCGGCGCCGCCGGGCCGCCACCCGCGGACTGCGCGCGAGCGGGCGGGCGGGCGTCCCGCCGACGCGGTCGTGCGCCAGGCCGAAGCGGACACCGAGGCCCCGGACGGGCACTCGCCCCCTGGGCGGTGCCCGAGCGTGGGCGGTGCCCGAGCGTGGGCGGTGCCCGAGCGTGGGCGGTGCCCGAGCGTGGGCGGTGCCCGAGCGTGGGCG
>NZ_JBEXKC010000040.1:30614-72791 GCF_040609475.1 Streptomyces sp. NPDC004667
GTGCGGTGCCCGAGTGTGGGCGGTGCCCGAGTGTGGGCGGTGCCCGAGTGTGGGCGGTGCCCGAGTGTGGGCGGTGCCCGAGTGTGGGCGGTGCCCGAGTGTGGGCGGTGCCCGAGCGTGGGCGGTGCCCAGCCTCTCAGCGGTGCCTGGACCTGTGGGCAGTGCCCCCAGCCCCTGGGGTGGCCCCCAGCCCCCGGGGCGGTGCCCCAGCCCCCGGGTGGGCTGGGTGGGTTCGGGTGGGTGAGCGGCTCCCGGGCGGTGCGCGTCGGTGGTGGGGGTCCGGTCGGGGCCGCCCGGGCCGCGGGGCGGCGTTCCGGGCGGGGGCCCAGGGCTACCCCACATACTGAGCAGTCGGTAACCTGCGGCGCATGACGCTTCCTCCGCACGCCGCCCGGCACTGCTGGCACGCCGCGATCAACCCCCTGCACGCCACGATCTACTTCTCGCCCGACCTCGCCACCGAGTTCGCGGCCCTCGGCGTCACCCACCGGGTCGCCGTCAACCTCGCCAGCCGCTCCGCCGCCCTGGGCGCCGTCGGGCCCGGTGCGGTGACCGCCACCTTCTACAACTACCGCCACGACTACGTCACCGCGCACCTCCCCGCGGTCTGGGACACCATCACCCCGGAGCAGGCCCTCGCCGCCCGGCTGCGCGCCGCCGACACCACCCTGCGCCGCCTCCTCGGCCCCGAGGCCATCGCCTCCCCCGAACTCGCGGAGGCCGCCGGCCTCGCGATGCGCGCCACCGAGGGCTGCATCCGCTCCGGCCGCACCCTCTACGCCGCCCACGCCGACCTCCCCGTCCCCGACGAGCCGCACCTGCGCCTGTGGCACGCCACCACCCTGCTGCGCGAGCACCGGGGCGACGGCCACGTGGCCGCGCTGCTCCTCACCGGCCTGGACCCCGTGGAGGCCCTGGTCAGCCACGCCGCGACCGGCCGCGGCATGACCCCGAAGTGGGACAAGGCCATCCGGGGCTGGGAGCAGGACGACCTCGACGCCGCGGCCGCCCGGCTGCGCGCCCGCGGGGTCCTCGACGCCGACGGGGAGCTCACCGACGAGGGCACCGCCCTGCGCGAGCGGCTGGAGGCCGAGACCGACCGCCTCGACGCGGCCCCGTACGAGCACCTCGGCGCGGACGGCCTCGCCCGCCTCCACGAACTGGGCGGCGCATTCGTCCGCCGGGCCGTCGGCGCGGGAGCCTTCCCGCGCGACCTCACCGGAAAGGCCTGAGGGGCTCCCGCCGTCCGGCACCGCCACCTGCCACAATTGGCAGCCTTCCACGCAAACGAAGGCAGGCGGGACCGCACAGTGACGATGTCCATCGAAGGCAGGATCGCCGAGGAGCTCGGCGTACGGGAACGGCAGGTCAAGGCCGCCGTCGAGCTGCTCGACGGCGGCTCCACCGTGCCGTTCATCGCTCGCTACCGCAAGGAAGCGACCGAGATGCTCGACGACGCCCAGCTGCGCACCCTGGAGGAGCGGCTGCGCTACCTGCGCGAACTGGAGGACCGCCGCACGGCGATCCTCGACTCCGTGCGCGAGCAGGGCAAGCTCGACGCCGAACTGGAGGCCAGGATCCACGCGGCCGACACCAAGGCCCGGCTGGAGGACATCTACCTGCCCTTCAAGCCCAAGCGCCGCACCAAGGCCCAGATCGCCCGCGAGGCCGGCCTGGAGCCGCTGGCCGAGGGCCTGCTGGCAGACCCCTCCGTCGAACCGGCGGTGGCCGCCGCCGCGTTCGTCGACGCCGACAGGGGCGTCGCCGACGCGGCGGCCGCCCTGGAGGGCGCCCGCGCCGTCCTCACCGAGAAGTTCGCCGAGGACGCCGACCTGATCGGCGACCTGCGCGAGCGCATGTGGACCCGCGGCCGGCTCGCCGCGAAGGTCCGCGACGGCCAGGAGGAGGCCGGCGCGAAGTTCGCCGACTACTTCGACTTCGCCGAGCCCTTCACCGCCCTCCCCTCCCACCGGGTCCTCGCCATGCTCCGTGGCGAGAAGGAGGACGTGCTCACCCTCGACCTGGAGCCCGAGCCGCCGGCCGACGCCCCCGGCCCGTCCACGTACGAGGGCCTGATCGCCCGCCGCTTCGGCGTCGCCGACCGCGACCGCCCCGGCGACAAGTGGCTGGCCGACACCGTCCGCTGGGCCTGGCGCACCAAGATCCAGGTCCACCTGGGCATCGACCTGCGGACGCGGCTGCGCGCCGCCGCCGAGGACGAGGCCGTACGGGTCTTCGCCGCCAACCTGCGCGACCTGCTGCTCGCCGCGCCGGCCGGCACCCGCGCCACCCTCGGCCTGGACCCGGGCTTCCGCACCGGGGTCAAGGTGGCCGTCGTCGACGCGACCGGCAAGGTGGTGGCCACGGACGTGATCCACCCGCACGTTCCCGCCAACAAGTGGGACGCCTCCCTCGCCACCCTGGCCCGCCTCGCCAAGGAGCACGCGGTCGAGCTGGTCGCCATCGGCAACGGCACGGCCTCCCGCGAGACCGACAAGCTGGCCGGGGACCTCATCGCCCGTCACCCCGAGCTGGGGCTCACCAAGGTGATGGTCTCCGAGGCGGGCGCCTCCGTGTACTCGGCCTCCGCCTTCGCCTCGCAGGAACTGCCCGGCATGGACGTGTCGTTGCGCGGCGCGGTGTCCATCGCCCGCCGCCTCCAGGACCCGCTCGCCGAACTGGTCAAGATCGACCCGAAGTCGATCGGCGTGGGCCAGTACCAGCACGACCTGTCCGAGATGAAGCTGTCCCGCTCCCTCGACGCGGTCGTCGAGGACTGCGTGAACGGCGTCGGCGTGGACGTCAACACCGCCTCCGCGCCGCTGCTCTCGCGCGTGTCGGGCATCAGCGGCACCCTCGCCGAGAACATCGTGGCCCACCGCGACGCCAACGGCCCCTTCCGGAGCCGCCGCGGCCTCAAGGACGTGGCCCGCCTGGGCCCGAAGGCGTACGAGCAGTGCGCGGGCTTCCTGCGCATCCGCGGCGGGGACGACCCGCTGGACTCCTCCAGCGTGCACCCCGAGGCCTACCCCGTGGTCCGGGCGATGGGCAAGACGGCGGGCGCCGAGGTGGCCGCCCTGATCGGCAACTCCACCGTCCTGCGGTCCCTGCGGCCGGAGCAGTTCGTCACCGAGGCCTTCGGCCTGCCGACCATCGGCGACATCCTGCGCGAGCTGGAGAAGCCGGGCCGCGACCCGCGCCCCGCCTTCAAGACGGCCACCTTCAAGGAGGGCGTGGAGAAGATCGGCGACCTGGCTCCCGGGATGATCCTGGAAGGGGTGGTGACCAATGTGGCCGCCTTCGGCGCCTTCATCGACATCGGCGTCCACCAGGACGGCCTGGCGCACGTGTCGGCCCTGTCGAAGACCTTCGTCAAGGACCCGCGGGACGTCGTGAAGCCGGGCGACATCGTCCGGGTCAAGGTCATGGACGTGGACATCCCCCGCAAGCGGATCTCGCTCACGCTGCGGCTGGAGGACGAGGCCGAGCGGACGGCGGGCACCCCCCGCCCCCGTGAGGAACGCCAGGAGCGCCGCGGCGGAGGCCGGCCCCCGCAGCAGCGCGGCCAGGGACAGGGCCAGGGTCAGGGCCAGGGACAGAAGCAGGGCCAGCGGCAGGGCGAGGGCCAGGGACAGGGCCGGCGCGGCCAGGGCGGTCAGGGCGGCCAGAGTGGCCGGCAGCAGGGCGGGCAGGGCGGCGGTCAGCGCTCCGGCGCGCCCGCGCCCGCCAACAGCGCCATGGCCGACGCCCTGCGCCGCGCCGGTCTCACCGGCCCGGACGACCGCCGGGGGCGCTCGTAGGACCGCGATCGGAAGGCAAGGCTCCGGCAGACCGGCAAGAGTGGCCGAATAGCTACCTCACCGGGGAACGGACCTTGCCAATCCGCGTAGTTGATCTGTAGGCATGGTGGAACGCCCGTTCGTCACCCGCGGACGGGCTTCCGCATTTCCGGCCCCGGGAACCGCCCTCCCGAGGCCGCCTCAAGGCACAGGACGCCATGCCGATGCCCACCCCCCACGCCTATCGACGCTGCCCGAGAAAGGGTCCGCAGAGGGAACACATGCCCCACCGGAACCCCAGCCTGCGCAAACGGTGCGAGACGATTCTCGGTCACATGGACCTGACGCACCCGTTCTCCCTGGACGCCCTGTGCGCACGCATCGCGGAACAGCGCGGCCGCCCGATCCGGCTGCACCCGCTGCCCCCGGAGGCCGCCGAATCCGGCGTCTGCGGACTGTGGGTGGGCACCGAGACCGTGGACTACGTCTTCTACGAGGCCCACACCACCCCCCTGCACCGGGAGCACATCGTGCTCCACGAGCTCGGCCACATCCTCTTCGGCCACCATTCCCTGGAAGGCCAGGAGACCGACGGCCGGGCGCCCGTGGTCCTCGGCCGCACCAACTACACCACCCGCCAGGAACGGGAGGCGGAGATGCTCGCGAGCATGATCCGCACCCGGACCGCGGGCTCCGGCCACCCGCGCACGACCGCCGCACCCCGGGGCGCCCTCGCCCGCCTCGAATCCGCCATGGGGTACGAGCGGGGCCCGCGCGATGGCAGCTGACCTCGCCGCCCTCGGCGACTGGCTCGCCGTCCCCAGCGTGGTGTGCCTGTGGGTCGCCGTCCTGCTGCGCGCCCCCGCGGCCCTGCGCTCCCCGCAGCAGCGCGGACTGTGGTTCGCGGTCGCCACCGCGGCCGCCGCGATGACCCTGAACCTGCCCGCCGTCGTCACCTACGCCACGAGCCGCGACCCCGGCTACGCGCACGCCGTCGGCCTCGTCCGCAACCTCATCGGCGTGCTGTCCGCGGGCGCCGTGCTCTACTTCGTCGCCGCCGCCACCCGGGGCCGCAGGCTCCAGCTCGCCGCCTGGGCCGGAACCCTGCTCTGGCTGGGCGCCCTCGTGGCCCTGGACGCCGCCGCGCCCGGCCACACCGCGCACACGATCCCGCCCGCCGGACCGCCCGTACCCTCGCTCGCGTACTGGCTCGTCCTCATCTCCGCCCACCTCATCGCCAACACCGTCTGCATGTACGTCTGCTGGCGCTACGGCCGGCGCGCCGAGAGCCGGGCCCTGGCGGCCGGGCTGCGGCTGTTCGGGCTGGGCACCGCGCTGGCCGGGCTGTTCTGGTTCGCGTACCTGCTCAAAGCCCTGTTCGGCAGCACCTGGGCGATGCCCGCCCTGCCGCTGATGATGAACCTGCACGGCCTGCTGCGCGCCGCCGCGATCGTGGTGCCCACCCTGTTCACGCTGCGCCGCACCACCGCCGACACCGTCATGGCCTGGCGGCTGTGGCCCCTGTGGCGCGAGCTGGTCCAGGCCGTCCCGCACGTCGTCCTCTCCGAGCCCCGGACCGGCCGGGTCCTGGAGCTGCTCTGGCCGCCGGTACCGCGCAACCTGCTGGTCTACCGCAAGGTCATCGAGACCCGCGACGCGATCCTGATCCTCGGCGAGTACGTGCCCCCGGGCCTGCCGGAACGGGCCCGCCGCCACGTCGCCGGCAGCCTGGTGCCCGAACAGCGGCTCACGGCCGCCGCGCTGGCCTGCGTACTGAAGGAGGCGCGACGGGCGAAGCTCGCCGGAGGCTCCGGCCGGCCCGGCCGGGCCACCGCCCTGGAACTCCCGGCCGCGATGCGGACCTTCGAGGAGGGCGGCGGACTGGAGGACGAGGCCAGGTTCCTGGTCGACGTCGCCCGCGCCTACGCCTCCCCCGAGACCACCGCCTTCACCACCGATCCGCACAGGAAGTGACGCACCCTTGAGCACCACCGTTCTGATCACCGGAGCCAGCGCCGGCCTGGGCGCGGCCTTCGCGCGCGGCTTCGCCGCCAAGGGCTGCGACCTGGTCCTCGTCGCCCGCGACAAGGCCCGCCTGGAATCCGTGGCCGACGGCCTGCGCCACGAGTTCGGGGCCGCCTGCGAGGTACTGCCCGCCGACCTGCTGGACCCGGAGCAGTGCGCCACCGTCGAGGCCCGGCTCGCCGACCCGGCCCAGCCCGTGGACATGCTGGTCAACAACGCCGGCTTCGGGCTGCCCGCGCCCTTCCCGTACAACCCGGTCGAGGACGAGGAACGGATGCTGGACCTGCTGGTCAAGGTCCCGCTCCGGCTCACCCACGCCCTGCTGCCCGGCCTGCGCGAGCGCCGCCGGGGTGCCGTGCTCAACATCGCCTCCGTCGCGGGACTCCTCCCGACCGGCACGTACGGGGCGGCGAAGGCCTGGGTCACCGCCTTCAGCGAGTCCCTGCGGGTGGACATGGAGCCCTACGGGGTCCGGGTGCTGGCCGTGGTCCCGGGCTTCACCCGTACCGAGTTCCAGGAGCGCGCCGGGATGGACGTCAGCGCCCTGCGCGACGCCGTGTGGCTGGAGCCTGAGGCGGTCGTGGACAAGGCCCTGCGGGACCTGGCCCGCCGCCGGCCGGTCAGCATCACCGGCCGGCACTACCAGGCGTACGCCCTCGCGGCACGGCACCTGCCGCGGGGCTTCGTGGCCCGCAGGCTCCCCCGGAAGCGGAGTGCCCCGCAGCAGTAGCCGCGGCGGCCCGGGGCCCCCGCCGGGTTCGAGTCGGGGCCAAAGCCCCGATCTTTAGGGACTTTTGCCGTATGTGCGCCTTGCCCCATCGGGCGAAGATCGATCCATCCTTGATCATCTTTGCAGCTGTGGGGTGCCCGTGTCGGAGAGAACGAAGGGGACCGGAACCGGAATCGGAACCGGAACCGGTGCGGTACCCGGGGTGCTGGTCCGGCCCTACCGCGATCCCGTCGGGCCGGGGCCGCTGTTCCGCGACGAGGCCCCGGTGGCCCCGCCCGTCCCGCCCGCCGACCCCGACCCCGACACCGTCGAGCGACCGTCCGTACCGGCGGCCGCGTGGACCGGGCCCGTCCACCCGCGGGCCCCCCGCGGCGCGGTCCCCGCTCCCGCCCGCGCCCCGGGTCCCGCCCGTACACCGGGTCCCGCCCGCGCCCCGGCCTCCGAGGCGCAACGCCGGACCCTGCCCCCGGCGGTCGACCGCGAGCTCGCCGAACGGCCCGCACGGGCGTGCTCCGGCTGGTGGGCACTGCTGGCCACCGCCGCCGCCGGCACGGGGGCGGGCCTGCTCGTGGTCCGCTACGGGGTGCCGCGCCCGTCGCTCCCCGTCGATGCCCGGCCCGTCGCGGCCCTGGCCGGCTGCGTGCTGCTCGCCCTCCTGGCACTCGTCGGCCTGAGGCGCGGCCGCGCCGGTCACGCCACGGTGCTGACCCTGTTCGGACGCTACCGGGGCACGGTGCGGCGCACCGGACTGACGTGGGCCGCCCCGTTCCTCCGCCGTGTCCGGATCGACGTACGGCTGCGGCACTGGCGCAGTGAACCGCTGTCCGTGGTCGACGCCGAAGGCACCGCGCTGCATGCCGTGGTGCTGGTCGTCTGGCGGGTCAAGGACACCGCCCGGGCGCTGTTGTCCGTCGACGACCACGCCGGCTACCTGCGGGAACAGGTGGAGTCCGCGACCGCCCGGGTGCTGTCCCGGGTGCCGGCCGACTCCTTCGACGAGTCCGGGCGGGAAACCCTGCGCGACACCGAGGCGGTCGGCGAGGCGCTGACCCGGCTGCTCGCCGCGGAATGCCGTGCCGTCGGCATCGAGGTGTTCTCCGCCCGCCCCGTGCGCATCGAGTACGCGCCGGAGGTCGCGCGGGCCATGCAGCGCCGCCGGATCGCGGCCATCGACGCCCGGCACCGGGACTCCGTCCTCACCTCGGTCATCGACGCGGTCGACGACACCGTCCACCGCATGTCCGACCGGGGCCTCGTCAGCCTCGACGACTACGAACGCAAGGCCCTGGTCAAGGACTTGACCGTGGCCTTCTACACGGCGCGCGGCACCGCCGCCGACGCCCACTGAACCCGTTTCGCCATCCCCGAGAGAGGAAGCACCCATGCGCGCGCCCGCATTCACCGAGGAGATACAGGAACGCTGCGACTGCGTCGGCTGTGTCCGCACGGCCGCCGGCCGCGGCACCGCCGCCGCCCGCTCCCGCTGCACGCTGCGCGGGGCCGTGGTCGCCGCGGTCGGCGCCGCCGTGCTGGTCGGTACCGGTGCCGGCGCGGCCTCGGCCGAACCGGCACCGAGCCACGCCGGCTGGGACGGGTCGAAGTACTGGTACAAGGACGAGACCGGCTGGTGGCGCTGGACCTCGCACCACAGCAAGTACCTGGCGAAGACCGGTCAGAGCGACAAGGCCGGCGGCTCGTCGTCGTCCGGGTCGTCCGGGTCGTCCGCGTCCGGGGCGCGTACCTCGGAGCCGGTGTTCCGGGGCAAGCAGGGCTGGGACCAGATCGACCGGGTGTACTGGTACAAGAAGAACGGCCACTGGTGGTGGACCGGCCACAAGGACAAGTACGAGCGCAACACGGGCGGGGGCTCCACGGGCGGCGGCTCCACTGCCGGCGGGTCCTCGAAGCCCGGCGGCGGTGGTTCCGGTTCCGGCACCCCGGTGCGGCACGGCACCGAGGCCGCCATATCGTTCGCCATGAACAAGCTCGGCCACCCGTACGTCTGGGGCGGCAACGGCCCGTACGGCTGGGACTGCTCGGGCCTGGTGAAGGCCGCCTACGGCAGCGCCGGAATCCCGCTCCCCAGGGTCGCCGACGACCAGTACCGGGCCACCACCCCCATCTCCCGCTCCGAACTCCGCCGCGGCGACCTGGTGTTCTGGTCGAACAACGGCCGCGCCTCCGGCGTCGACCACGTGGCGATCTACCTCGGCGACGGCAAGTACCTGGAGGCCCCGCGTCCGGGCAAGAACGTCCGGATCTCCTCCTTCAGCGACTACAACCCGAACCTCTACGGAAGGGTCCGCTAGTCCGCCGGCCGTTCCCACAGCGCCCCGGACCCCGCCCACGGGTGGGGTCCGGCCGCGTCTGCCGGGCGCGGAGCGGGTCTCGACGACCCTCGGAGCACGGAGCTAGAGCTCGGTGACCCTGCCGTCCGCGACCTCCAGGCGGCGGGTCACGTGGACGGCGTCGAGCATGCGGCGGTCGTGGGTGACCAGCAGCAGGGTGCCCTCGTAGGACTCCAGGGCCGATTCCAGCTGCTCGATCGCCGGCAGGTCGAGGTGGTTCGTCGGCTCGTCCAGGACGAGGAGGTTCACCCCGCGGCCCTGGAGCAGAGCCAGCGCCGCCCGGGTCCGCTCGCCGGGGGAGAGGGTGGCCGCCGGGCGCAGTACGTGCGCGGCCTTCAGGCCGAACTTGGCGAGCAGCGTGCGCACCTCCGCCGGCTCGGTGTCCGGGACCGCCGCGCAGAAGGCCTCCAGCAACGGCTCGTCACCGAGGAACAGCCCGCGGGCCTGGTCCACCTCGCCGACCAGCACCCCCGAACCGAGGGTGGCGGAGCCCGAGTCCGGGGCGAGCCGTCCGAGCAGGACCGCGAGCAGGGTGGACTTGCCGGCGCCGTTGGCCCCGGTGATCGCCACCCGGTCCGCCCAGTCGATCTGCAGGCTCGCCGGGCCGAACGTGAAGTCCCCCCGCTTGACGGCCGCCTCGCGCAGGGTCGCGACGACCGAGCCGGAGCGCGGGGCCGCCGCGATCTCCATGCGCAGCTCCCACTCCTTGCGCGGCTCCTCGACGACCTCCAGGCGCTCGATCGCCCGCTGCGTCTGGCGGGCCTTGGCGGCCTGCTTCTCGCTGGACTCCCCGCGCAGGTTCTTGCCGATCTTGTCGTTGTCGCTCGCCTTGCGGCGGGCGTTGCGCACGCCCTTGTCCATCCAGTTGCGCTGCATCTGGGCCCGGCCCTCCAGGGCGGCCTTCTTGCCCGCGTACTCCTCGAACTCCTCGCGGGCGTGGCCGCGCGCCCGTTCCCGCTCCTCCAGGTAGGACTCGTAGCCGCCGCCGTAGAGGTTGATCTGCTGCTGCGCCAGGTCGAGTTCGAGGACCTTGGTGACCGTCCGGGTCAGGAACTCGCGGTCGTGGCTGATCACGACCGTGCCCGCGCGCAGCCCCTTCACGAACTGCTCCAGCCGCTCCAGACCGGCCAGGTCCAGGTCGTTGGTGGGCTCGTCCAGGAGGAACACGTCGTAGCGGGACAGCAGCAGCGAGGCCAGCCCGGCGCGGGCCGCCTGGCCACCGGACAGGGCCGCCATCGGCAGGTCCAGGCTCACGGCGAGGCCCAGCTCGTCCGCGACCTCCTGGGCCCGCTCGTCGAGGTCGGCGCCGCCCAGGTTCAGCCAGCGGTCCAGGGTGTCCGCGTACGCGTCGTCCGCGCCCGGGGTCCCGTCGACCAGGCCCTGCGTGGCCTCGTCGAGAGCGGCCTGCGCGGCGGCGACGCCGGTACGGCGGGCCAGGAACTCGCGCACCGACTCGCCGGGGCGCCGCTCCGGCTCCTGCGGGAGGTGCCCGACGGCCGCGCCGGGCGGGGAGAGCCGCAGCTCACCGGTCTCCGGGGTGTCCAGCCCGGCGAGCATCCGCAGCAGGGTCGACTTCCCGGCGCCGTTGACGCCGACGAGTCCGATGACGTCGCCGGGCGCGACGACGAGGTCGAGATCGGCGAAGAGCGTGCGCTCACCGTGCGCGGCGGTGAGGTCCTTGGCGACGAGGGTTGCAGTCATGATGCCCCGATCCTATCCGCGCGCCGGGGCGGGCCCGCCGCCGTGGGGTGATGTCCGGATAGGTGGGATCCCCGTCATTGCGGCCATCGGACCCGGATCACACCATGGAGGCATGTCGTTGCCAAACGTGCTCGTCGTCCTCTACGACGGGGTGCAGAGCCTGGACGTCACCGGGCCGGTCGAGGTGTTCGCCGCGGCCGCGCGCTGTCCGGGCGGCCGCGGCGGGTACGCGATCCGGACGGTGTCCCCGGGCGGGGCGCCGGTCCGGACCGACAGCGGGCTGACCCTGGTCCCCGACGGGGACCTGGAGGGCGCCCGGCCGGGTCCCGGCACCACCCTGCTGGTGCCGGGGGGCCGGTACCGGGGCGACTTCGAGCCCCGGCTCACCGACTGGCTGCGCGCGTACGGGGGACGCGCGCGGCGGCTGGTGTCGGTGTGCACCGGCGGACTGCTGCTGGCCGAAGCCGGGCTGCTCGACGGCCGCCGGGCGACGACGCACTGGTACTGCTGCGAGCAGATGGCGCGGGACTACCCCCGGGTGTCGGTGGAACCGGACCCCATCTACGTACGGGACGGCCCGGTCTCCACCTCCGCCGGGGTCACCGCCGGGATCGACCTGGCGCTGGCGCTGGTGGAGGAGGACCTCGGGCGGGACGTGGCGCTGCTGATCGCCCGCCAACTGGTGGTGTTCCTGCGCCGGCCGGGGAACCAGGCGCAGTTCAGCGCCCAGCTGGCCGCCCAGACGGCACGGCGGGAGCCGCTGCGCGACGTGCAGCAGTGGATCACCGAGCACCCGGGCGGGGACCTGAGCGTGGAGGCGCTCGCGGCGCGGGCCGCGCTGTCGCCGCGGCACTTCGCACGGGCCTTCCAGGCGGAGACGGGGGTGACGCCGGGGCGGTACGTGGAGCGGGTGCGGGTGGAGCACGCCCGCAGGTTGCTGGAGGAGGGCGGCGAGGGGGTCGCGCAGGTCGCGCGGGCCTGCGGCTACCGGACCCCGGAGGCACTCCGCCGCGCCTTCGTCCGCCACCTGGGGCAGCCCCCGACGGAGTACCGCCGCCGCTTCGGCCCCTAGCCTCCGCAGGGCCGGCCCGCGCGGGCCGGTGGCCGACCGTGCGGGGCCGCGCCCGACCGGGCGGGTCGTGCGCCGCCGTGCGCGTCGGGCCCGTTCATCCTGGCTGTGCCCGGTCACCCCGGGTGCGGCTCCGTCCCCCCGGGCCGTGTCCCGGGGGTGGTTCCGGCGGGGGTTTCCCGGCGGGGCCCGATCATCGACCGCTCCGGAGGAGCCATGCAGATCGCCGTACTGCTCTACGACCGATTCACCGCCCTCGACGCCATCGGACCCTTCGACACCCTCGGCCGGCTCCAGGGCGCCGAGACCGTGTTCGTCTCCGAGCGGCCCGGCCCCGTACGCACCGACAACGGGTCGCTCGCGCTCGTCGCCGACAAGGCGCTCGACGAGGTCACCCGGCCCGACGTCGTCGTCGTGCCCGGTGGGCCGCACCCCGAGGAGGAGATGAAGAACCCCGCCGTCCTCGACTGGCTGCGCGCCGTCGACGCCACCACCACCTGGACCACGTCCGTCTGCACCGGCTCGCTCCTGCTCGCCGCCGCCGGGCTGCTCGACGGCCGCCGGGCCACCTCGCACTGGCTCTACCTCGACCGGTTGCCCTCCTTCGGCGCCCGGCCCACCGGTGAGCGGGTGGTCTACGACGGGAAGTACGTCACGGCCGCCGGGGTGTCCTCCGGCATCGACATGGGCCTCGGCCTGCTCGGCCGGATCGCCGGCGACGAGTACGCCCAGACCGTACAGCTGATGTGCGAGTACGACCCGCAGCCGCCCTACGACGCCGGGTCCCCGGACAAGGCCCCGGCGGAGATCGTCGCCCGGCTGCGCGGCGCCGTGCGCTAGCCGGTCGTGGTGTCCCGGGACCCTGGTCGTTCGAGGAGCCCGCGTTCACCGGGAGCCCCGGGACCTCAGGGCTCCCGCGTGAGCGGCTGTGCGCGGCTGTGCGCGGCGTCAGCGTGTGAACTTCTCGATGGCCGCAGGGGTGACGGGGGTGAAGAAGTTGACGAGGTTGCCGTCGGGGTCGCGGAACAGCAGCGACCGGTTGCCCCAGGGCATCGTGGTGGGCCCGTTGACGAACTCGGTGACGAAGCCGGTCAGGTTCTGGTGGACGCGGTCCACGTCGTCGACGAGGAACTCGGTGATCACGCTGTGATTGTCCGCCGGGCGGGCGGATCCCGGGGCGAACAGCGGGACGGTGCGGGTGCCGGCGATCGCGAGGGTGGCGCCCTCGGTCCGGAGTTCGGCGAAGTCCTCGGTGGCCCAGGTCGCCCGCGCCCCCGTGGCCCGCTCGTAGAAGTCGACGAGGCGTGCGACGTCGCCGGTGATGATGCGGATCGAGACGAAGTGCATGGGAATCTCCTTGGCCGTGCTGGAGGCGTGTACGTCGCAGGCTAGGAGGAATAGTGGACAGAATCGGTCCGGTATTCGCGTTAGGCTGCCGACATGCCTCGACCGACCGGCCGCGTGCTGACACTCCTGGAGCTGCTGCAGTCGGGCGGCACCCGGACGGTGGCCGAACTCGCCGACCGGCTCGGCGTCGAAGGGCGCACCGTGCGCCGGTACGTGGACCAGCTGATCGACCTCGACGTGCCCGTGGAATCGGTGCGCGGCCGTTACGGCGGGTACCGGCTGGCTCCCGGGTACCGCCTGCCTCCGCTCATGCTCAGCGACGACGAGGCGCTGGCCGTGGTGCTCGGCCTGGTCGCGGGCCGCCGAGCGGGGTTGACGACGGCGGAGCGCGCGGCGAGCGAGACGGCGTCGGCGAAGATCCGGCGGGTGCTGCCCAAGCACATCGCCCGTCGGGTCGACACGCTCCTGGACGCCCTCGCCTTCACGGAGCGGCCCGGCGGGTTCGACACCCCGGACGCCGGGGTCCTGCTCACGATCGCCGATGCGGTGCGCCACCACCGACCGGTCTCGATCCGCTACACCGACCGTGACGGACGGCGCAGCGAACGCACGCTGCACGCGTACGGGATCGTCGCCCATGCGGGCCGGTGGTACGTGACGGGCCAGGACGCCCGGATCGGCGAGGACCGAACCTTCCGGCTCGATCGCATCGCGGACGCGCGGGCCCTGCCCGGCTCGTTCGAAGCGCCGGCGGGTCCCGGTCCGGAACAGCGCGTGTTGTCGGGGTTCGCCACGGCCGAGTACCGGAATGAGGTGACCTTGCGGATCCACGGGACGGTCGAGCAGATCCGCGCCCGCCTTCCGGCCGCCGTCGCGAGCCTGGAGGAGTGCGAGTCCGCGGCCGGCGAGGACGGCGCGACCGAGCGCTGGCGGCGCGTCGAGCTGCGGGCGGAGCGGCTCGACTGGCTGCCCCCGGTACTCGCCTCACTCGACCGGCCGTTCGTCATCGAGCGCCCCGATGAACTCCGCGACCTCGTCATCGCGCTCGCCGATCGCCTCACGTCCTACGCCGCCGGGCCCGACCGTGAGGAACCGATGTCATGAGACGGCGCGGCTAGCAGTCCGCCGGCGGCCGGCCGAAGCGCGGTGCCCGCCGCTCCAGGAAGGCGGCGACACCCTCCGCGGTGTCGCTGCTCGCCGCCGCCCGCTCCGCCCAGTACGCGTCCCGGTCGGTGCGGCCGTCCGCGAACTCCTTCGCCGCCGCCTGCGTCAGCCACGAGCGGGTGGTGAGGATCCGGGTGAAATCGGCCACCCGCTTGTCCAGTTGCCCGGCCGGCAGCAGCTCGTGCAGGAACCCGGCCCGCAGTGCCTGCTCCGCGCCGATCAACTCCGCGGAGAACAGCAGGTACTTGGCCCAGGCCGGGCCGACCACGGAGGCCAGCCGCCGGGTCGAGGAGGCCGGGTAGACGATCCCCAGCTTCGCCGGGGTCACCCCGAAGGAGGCGCCCTCCTCGGCGAACCGCAGGTCACACGCGGCCGCCAGCTGGCTGCCGCCGCCCACGCAGAAGCCCCGGACCGCCGCCACGGTCGGCTTCGGGAAAGCGGCCAGGGCCTCCTCCGCGGCGACCGACAGGGCCTGCGGATCGTCGTCGCCCCTGAGGGAGGAGATGTCGGCGCCCGCGCAGAAAGTCGGACCGTCCCCGGTCAGCACCAGGACCCGGACGTCCGGGTCCGCAGCGAGCCGCGGCAGCAGCTCGGGCAGGGCCCGCCACATCGCGGCGGTCATGGCGTTGCGCTTGGCAGGGTGCGAGATGACGACGGTGGCCACGCCGTCGGCGACGGTGGTGCGGAGGGCTGCGTCCATGCGCCGGATGCTATCCCGGCCGGTCGATGCCGCGATCAAGGGGAGTCCGTCCCCGGGCGGGACGGGCGTGACGGGCGCGCGGCGCGTCCTCGGCCTGGTCAGGGCGGACGAGGGGCCATGGGCCGGGCGCGGTGGACGGGGCGCGGGAGACCGCTGCGCAGGACCCCGCGCCGGATCAAGAACGGTCGTACAACTGACTCTGTCATACGCCACCGGTCAAAAAGTGTCCGAAAGGCGCTGACTTCTGGTCAGCGACGAGGTCCGGACCGGTCCCGTCCCCACTCTTGGCACGTGGAGACGATCGAGCGCGAAGACGGGGGCCGGAAGATGAACGACAGCGGGAGCGTCCCGCCAGCCAGGGAGGGGGAGGCGCCGGCTCCGGCGGACCCCCTCGCGTACGAAGGGGTGTGGCGCTTCACCGCGCCGGCGGTAGAAGAATCCGTTCCGCAGGCCCGCCGCGCGGTCCGCGACCTGCTCGGCCGCCAGGGGGTGCCGGCCACGCAGGACCTGGTGTACTCCCTGCTGCTGATCGTCTCCGAACTGGTGACGAACTCGGTCCGGCACGCGGCCCTGCTCTCCCCGGAGGTCGCCGTCGAGGTGGCGGTGGGCCGGGAATGGGTACGGGTGGCCGTCGAGGACAACCACCCGTACCGGCCCAAGGCGCTGGAGGCCGACTTCGGCCAGACCGGCGGCCGGGGCCTGCTGCTGGTCCGCGAGGTCACGCGGGAGGCCGGCGGGGTGTGTGACGTCGAGCACACCTCGACCGGCGGCAAGGTGATCTGGGCCGCCCTGCCGCTCACCGCACCGGCCCCCGGGCTCTGAGCCGGCCCGCCCCGGACGGACGCGCCCCGGCCGAGCCGGCCCTGGACGAGCCCGCCCCGGACGAGCCCGGCCCGAAAGGACGGGAGCCGGTACGGGAGCCCGGCCGGAGGGAGTCGCGGCTACCAGCCCGCCGCGTCGCCCGTCAGCTCGCGGATCGCGGGCCGGGCCGCGTCCAGGACCGTCATGAACCAGGCCGAGAACGGCACCTCGGCATGCCGCTTCGCCAGCTCCTCGGCCGTGACGAAGGCCGTGTCGCCGACCTCCTCCGGATCCGGATCCGGTGCCGCCTGCGCCAGTCCCACGAACAGGTGGTTGTACTCCTGCTCGACCAGCCCGGACGCCGGGTCCGGGTGGTTGTAGCGCACCGTCCCCGCCTCGGCGAGCAGGGAGGGCGACAGCCCCAGCTCCTCGTGGGTCCGCCGGGCCGCAGCCGCGAACGGGGACTCACCGGGGTAGGGGTGGCCGCAACAGGTGTTCGACCAGACGCCGGGGGAGTGGTACTTCCCGAGGGCGCGCTGCTGGAGCAACAGCCGGCCCCGCTCGTCGAAGAGGAACACGGAGAACGCCCGGTGCAACAGGCCGGGCGCCTGATGGGCGGAGAGCTTCTCCGCCGTGCCGATGGTGTTGCCGGACTCGTCGACCAGTTCAAGCATGATCGATTCCTGAGTTCCGGTGCCGGCGGACGCGCTGCTGGCGTCGGTGGCTGGTGTGGTCGGCATACCCATCCTTCGCTTCGGACTCCGGCCTTCAGTCTGCCGTACAAAAGAGTCTTGTCCCCACTTCGGAGATCAGCGCATGTCCGCCCCCGCCACGTGCTAGGCACGCGGCGGGGGCGGACGGGTGGGCCGCGCCGTCAGATCCCGAACGGGGCCGGGTAGGTGATGGTTCCCCCCGGCACCGGGACGGAATCGTCGAGGACCAGCGCCATCATCGCCTCGTCGGGCACCTCGAAGGGGGCCCGGATCCCGAAGAGCGAGGCCGGTACGAACCCGAAGCGGGCGTAGTACGCGGGGTGCCCGAGGACCAGGACCAGCGATTCTCCCCGCTCCCGGGCCGCCGCGAGCAGGGCCCGGACGACCGCGCTGCCGGCGCCCGACCGCTGCGCCGGGGGATCGGTGGCCACCGGAGCGAGCGCCAGCGCGGGTGCGCCGTCCACCGTGCACCGGGTCAGCAGGGCGTGCGCCGCCACCGAGCCGTCGGGACGCCCGGCCACGTAGGAGAGCCCCGGCAGCCAGGCGGCGTCGGCGCGCAGCGCGTCCACGAGATCAGCCTCCAGCGGGGTGTCGAAGGCCGCCAGGTTGACGGCCCGCACGGCCGCCGCCTGCGCCGCGGTCTCGGGCCGGACCGGCCAGCGGTCCCCGTCCCCGGCGGTCACCGGCGTCAGGACGTAGCCCCGGTAGCCGTACTCGTGACCGTGCCGCTCCCGTACGGCGATCTCCTCGCGCGTGGCGGCCAGGGCCGCCTCGGCCGCCGGGGTCGAGGCCCGCGCGGCCCCGGCCCGGTCGGCCAGCGGGCCGTAGTACCCGGCCCAGTCGGAGTCCGGCTGGAGGTGGGTGCCCAGCACCCGGTACCCGGCCGCCTGGGCGGCGGCGGTGTTGCGGGCGGCGGACCGCAGCGCGCACTGCGGGTCCCAGAAGGCCCGCGCTCCGGCGGAAGGCTCCTCGGCGGTCCACTCGCACTCGGTCAGCACCAGGGTGCCGCCGGGTGCCAGCAGCCGCTTCCACTCGGCGAGCGCCCGGTCGAAGCCGATGCAGTAGGCGGAGCCCTCGGCCCACACGAGGTCGAAGGAGCCGTCCTCGTACGGGAGCGCGCCCATGTCCGCCCGGACCGCCTCGACGCGGCCGCCGAGGCCGCGGGCCTCCGCGGCGGCGCGCAGTTCGGCGAGGAAGGGTTCGTGCAGGTCGACGGCGGTCACCTCGGCGAGGCCGGTCCCGGCAGGCCCGCCCGCCTCGGCGGCGAGCAGCAGCGCGCTGCTGCCGGGACCGCAGCCCAGGTCCAGGACGCGCGGCCGCTCGGGCAGCGGTCCGCACAGGGACAGCAGGTGGCGGGTGGTCCCGTCGGAGCCGGGGGACTGCCGGGGCAGGCCGTGGTGCAGCTCCATGAAGGCCGCGAGGAAGGCCCCGTCGGGACCGGAGGCGGCGGAGGGGGCGGAGGCGGAGCCGGTGGCGGCGGCGCTGTCGGAGATGTGGGTGTGGTCGGTGTGGTCGGTGTGGTCGGTCAACGTGAGCCCTTGGACAGGGGGCTCCGGCCGACGGGACCGAACGGTGTGCTCAGGCCCGGCCGGAAGCCCGGAGGGAGGAAACGGGGACGTACCGGAGTTCGCCGCGCTCGGCAGCGACCACTGCGACGGTCATCAATCCACCTCTTTCCTCGTTCCGGGACGTGCTCACGGGTATTCGTACACGCCGACGACCACCCTAACATCCGAGGCCAAAGCCCCCTGGAGGGGCCCGAAAGGCTGATGAATACGGCGTTCCATTCATCCGATAGCCTCTGCCGACGTGCCGCGCCGCCCCACCGGGCGCCCCGTCGAGAAGTTCGCTGCAAGGAGTGAGTCCGTCTGTCGACCGTCATCCTCACCGGCCTGCCGGTCCCCGGATCACCGCTTGAAGACGAGCTCCGGTCGCTCGGGTTCGACGTCCGCCCGGTCACCGGTCCCGAAGGCACCGCCGCCGCGCTGGCCGACGTACCGGCCGACCAGCGGGTGGCCGTCGTCGACAGCGCCTTCGTCGGGCACCCGCATGCGCTGCGCCTCGCGCTGACCGACCCGCGCTTCGACGCCTGCGCCGTGACCGGAGCCTTCACCGTGCGGCCCGGGGCCCGCGCCGCGCTCGACCGGGCCGCGGCCCTCGCGCCCGCGGGCGCCGGACCCTACGCCGACCGGCTCGCCGCCGCCGTCGAGGCCGACGGCACCACCGTCCAGCGGCCCGAGCTCGGCACCCTGGTCGCCGCCGTGCCCGGCACCGATGCGGAGCGGGCCGAGGCCGTCGCCGCCGTCGCCGCCGTGGACGACGAAGCGGTGCGGCTGCGCACCGCGGTGAAGTCCCGCGACGGCTTCTTCACCACCTTCTGCATCAGCCCGTACTCGCGCTACATCGCCCGCTGGTGCGCGCGCCGCGGCCTCACCCCGAACCAGGTCACCACGGCCTCGCTGGTCACCGCCCTGATCGCGGCGGGCTGCGCGGCCACCGGCGACCGCTGGGGCTACGTCGTGGCCGGCGTCCTGCTGCTCGTCTCCTTCGTCCTGGACTGCACCGACGGGCAGCTCGCCCGCTACTCGCTCCAGTACTCGACGATGGGCGCCTGGCTCGACGCGACCTTCGACCGCGCGAAGGAGTACTCCTTCTACGCGGGCCTCGCGCTCGGCTCCGCCAGGAACGGCGACGACGTGTGGGCCCTCGCACTCGGCGCGATGATCCTCATGACCTGCCGGCACGTCGTCGACTTCGCCTTCAACGAGGCCAACCACGACGCCACCGCCAACACGAGCCCGACGGCAGCCCTGTCCGGCCGGCTCGACAGCGTCGGCTGGACGGTCTGGGTCCGCAGGATGATCATCCTGCCGATCGGTGAGCGCTGGGCCATGATCGCGGTCCTGACCGCCTTCACCACCCCGCGCATCGTCTTCTACGCCCTGCTGGTCGGCTGCGCCTTCGGCGCCCTCTACACCACCGCCGGCCGGGTCCTGCGCTCCCTGACCCGCAAGGCGAAGCGCACCGACCGGGCCGCGCAGGCACTCCTGGACCTCACCGACTCCGGCCCCCTCGCCGAGCTGGTCGCCAGGTTCGTCTCCCACCCCGCGCGCACGCTGCGCCTGCCCTTCGCCGTGCTCGGCGCGGTCCTCGTGGTCGCCGCCGCCTGCTACGAGCCCTTCGGCTCGATGACGGTCGTCTACGCCGCCCTGCTGTACGCGCTGCTCAGCGGCGACGCCGTCGGCGCCCCGCTGCGCGGCGCGCTGGACTGGCTGCTGCCGCCGCTGTTCCGGGCCGCCGAATACACCACCGTCCTGGTCCTCGCCGTCAAGGCGGACGTCCCCGGCGCGCTCCCGGCGGCATTCGGCCTGATCGCGGCGGTCGCCTACCATCACTACGACACGGTCTACCGCATCCGCGGTGGCACCGGCGCGCCCCCGCACTGGCTGGTGCGGACGATCGGCGGGCACGAGGGCCGGGTGCTGCTCACCGCGGTGCTGGCCGCCGTCCTGGCGTCGCGCGCGGCGGACTTCCCCGTCGCGCTCACGGTCACGGCCGTGTTCGTGGCTCTGGTGGTGCTCGTGGAGAGCATCCGCTTCTGGGTCTCCGCCGGAGCACCCGCCGTACATGACGAAGGAGAACCAGCATGATCGGCCTTGTACTCGCTGCCGGTGCCGGACGCCGCCTGCGTCCCTACACCGACACCCTGCCCAAGGCCCTCGTGCCGGTCGGCCCCGAGGGGCAGGAGGAGAGCCTGACGGTCCTCGACCTGACCCTGGGCAACTTCGCCGAGGTCGGCCTCACCGAGGTCGCCATCGTCGTCGGCTACCGCAAGGAGGCCGTCTACGAGCGCCGCGAGGCGCTGGAGGCCAAGTACGGCGTCAAGATCACGCTGATCGACAACGACAAGGCCGAGGAGTGGAACAACGCCTACTCCCTGTGGTGCGCGCGTGACGTCCTGAAGCAGGGCGTGATCCTCGCCAACGGCGACACCGTCCACCCGGTCTCCGTCGAGAAGACCCTCCTCGCCGCCCGCGGCAACGGCCAGAAGATCATCCTGGCCCTCGACACGGTCAAGAACCTGGCCGACGAGGAGATGAAGGTCGTCACCGCCGACGGCCTGGGAGTGCGAAAGATCACCAAGCTGATGGACCCGGCCGACGCGACGGGCGAGTACATCGGCGTCACCCTCATCGAGCCCGAGGCCGCCGAGCAGCTCGCCGAGGCGCTGAAGACCACCTTCGAGCGGGACCCCGACCTCTACTACGAGGACGGCTACCAGCAGCTCGTCAACGACGGCTTCACCATCGACGTCGCGCCCATCGGAGACGTCGCGTGGGTCGAGATCGACAACCACGACGACCTCGCCAAGGGCCGGACGATCGCATGCCGGTACTGACGCGGCTGATCCCCTCGCCCGTTGTCGTCGACATCAGCCGAGGGGCGATGGACGACCTGGCCGGCCTCCTCGCCGACCAGCGCATCTCCGCGTCCGGCAAGCTCGCGGTGGCGATCAGCGGGGGCTCCGGCCAGGCGCTGCGCGCCAAGCTGGAGCCCGTCCTGCCGCACGCCGACTGGTACCCGGTCGTCGACGGCACCATCGACTCCGCGGTCAAGCTGGCCGACGACATAAAGGGCCGCCGCTACGACGCCGTCGTGGGCCTGGGCGGCGGCAAGATCATCGACGTTGCGAAGTACGCCGCGGCGCGGGTCGGCCTGCCCATGGTGGCCGTCGCCACCAACCTGTCGCACGACGGGATCTGCTCCCCGGTGTCCATCCTGGACAACGACAACGGGCGCGGCTCCTACGGCGTGCCCACGCCGATCGCCATGGTGATCGACCTGGATGTGATCAAGGACGCGCCGGTGCGGTTCATCCGCGCGGGCATCGGCGACGCGATCTCCAACATCTCGGCCATCGCCGACTGGGAGCTCTCGCACGCGATCACCGGAGAGGCCGTCGACGGCCTGGCCGCCGCCATGGCCCGCACGGCGGGCGAGTCGGTCCTGCGCCACCCCGGCGGATGCGGGGACGACGAGTTCCTCACCGTGCTGTCCGAGGGCCTCGTGCTCTCCGGCATCGCCATGTCGATCAGCGGCGACACCCGGCCCTCGTCCGGCGCCTGCCACGAGATCAGCCACGCCTTCGACCTGCTCTACCCGGGACGCTCCGCGCTCCACGGCGAGCAGGTCGGCATCGGTGCCGCCTTCGCCATGCACCTGCGCGGCGCCGGCGAGCAGTCCGGGCTGTTCGCCGAGGTCCTGCGCCGCCACGGGCTGCCCGTGCTGCCCGAGGAGATCGGGTTCAGCGTGGACGAGTTCGTCGCGGCCGTCGACTACGCCCCCCAGACCCGCCCGGGACGCTTCACCATCCTGGAGCACCTCAACCTGTCCGCAGCCGAGATCAGGGACGCTTACGCCGACTATGCCCAGACCATCCGTAGCTGAACTCCGGCCCGTCGTTCACCCGCCGGGCGTCAAGGACCGGCGCAGTGGAGAGCACTGGGGCGGCCGCCTTTACATGCGCGAGATCTCCCTGCGCATCACCCGTCTCCTGGTCGGCACCAAGGTCACGCCCAACCAGCTGACCTACGTGATGACCCTCGCCGGTGTCCTCGCCGCGCCCGCCCTCCTGGTGCCCGGCATCTGGGGCGCCGTCCTCGGCGTGGTCATGGTCCAGCTGTACCTGCTGCTCGACTGCGTCGACGGCGAGGTCGCCCGCTGGAAGAAGCAGTACTCGCTCGCCGGGGTCTACCTGGACCGGGTCGGCGCCTACCTGTGCGACGCGGCCGTCCTGGTCGGCTTCGGCCTGCGCGCCAGCGACCTGTGGGGCGGCGGGCGCATCGACTGGCTGTGGGCCTTCCTGGGCACCCTCGCGGCGCTCGGCGCGATCCTGATCAAGGCCGAGACCGACCTGGTCGGCGTCGCCCGCCACCAGACGGGCAAGGAGCCGGTCAAGGAGGCCGCCTCCGAGCCCCGCTCCTCCGGCATGGCCCTGGCCCGCCGGGCCGCCTCCGCGCTCAAGTTCCACCGCCTGGTGCTGGGCATCGAGGCCTCACTGCTCATCCTGGTGCTGGCCGTCCTGGACCAGGTCCGCGGCGACCTGTTCTTCACCCGGCTCGGCGTGGCCGTCCTGGCCGGCATCGCGCTGCTCCAGACCGTGCTGCACCTGGTGTCGATCCTGGCCTCCAGCAGGCTCAAGTGACCGCGCCGATGCGGCTGGGCGCCGTGATCATCACCATGGGCAACCGCCCCGACGAGCTCAAGGCGCTGCTGGAGTCGGTGGCCCGCCAGGACGGCGACCCCGTCGAGGTGGTCGTCGTCGGCCAGGGCGTGCCGGTCCCCGGCCTGCCCGAGGGCGTGCGCACCGTCGAGCTGCCGGAGAACCTCGGCATCCCGGGCGGCCGCAACGTCGGCATCGAGGCCTTCGGCCCCGGCGGCGCCGACGTGGACGTCCTGCTCTTCCTCGACGACGACGGGCTCCTGGACCGGACCGACACCGCCGAGCTGTGCCGGCAGGCCTTCGCCGAGGACCGGGAGCTGGGGATCATCAGCTTCCGCATCGCCGACCCGGAGACCGGCGCCACCCAGCGCCGTCACGTGCCCCGGCTGCGCGCCTCCGACCCGATGCGCTCCTCCCGCGTGACCACCTTCCTGGGCGGCGCCAACGCCGTCCGCACGACGGTGTTCCAGCAGGTCGGAACGCTGCCCGGGGAGTTCTTCTACGCGCACGAGGAGACCGACCTGGCCTGGCGGGCGCTCGACGCCGGGTGGCTGATCGACTACCGGGCGGACATGGTGCTGCTGCACCCGACCACCGCCCCGTCCCGGCACGCGGTCTACCACCGTATGGTGGCCCGTAACCGGGTGTGGCTCGCCCGACGCAACCTGCCCGCCCCGCTGGTCCCGCTCTACCTGGGCGTCTGGCTCGCGCTGACGCTCGTGCGCAGGCCCTCGGCGCCGGCGCTCAAGGCCTGGTTCGGCGGGTTCAAGGAGGGCTGGACCACCCCCTGCGGTCCCCGGCGCCCCATGAGGTGGCGTACGGTCTGGAAGCTGACCCGGCTGGGCCGACCGCCTGTCATCTGACAAGCTCACGTCTGGGAGCATGGGCCCCATCACGGGTCCGGCGCTCCAGCCCCGATGCCCCTCCTGCCGCATCTTGAAGACGGAAAGTTTCAACTTGTGAGTGACACAACCCACGACGGCGCCCTCGCCACGAGCAAGCCGCCGTCCGAAGACGCGGGCCTGAGCCCCGCCGAGCTCGCCAGGAAGTACGGCCTCTCGGTCAGTGGCGCTCGGCCCAGCCTGGGCGGATACGTGCGGCAGCTCTGGGGCCGACGCCACTTCATCATGGCCTTCTCGCGGGCCAAGCTGGTGGCGCAGTACAGCCAGGCGAAGCTCGGCCAGATCTGGCAGGTGGCGACCCCCCTGCTCAACGCGCTCGTCTACTACCTCATCTTCGGCCTCATCCTGAACGCGGGCCGGGGCATGGAGAAGGGGGTGTACATCCCCTTCCTGGTGATGGGCATCTTCGTCTTCACCTTCACCCAGAACTCGCTGATGGCGGGCGTCCGGGCGATCCCCACCAACCTCGGCCTGGTGCGCGCGCTGCACTTCCCGCGCGCCTCGCTGCCGATCTCCTTCTCCATGCAGCAGCTCCAGCAGCTGCTGTACTCGATGATCGTCGTGGTCATCGTCGCGGTCGCCTTCGGGAACTACCCGCAGCTGTCCTGGCTGCTGGTGATCCCGACGCTGGCCCTGCAGTTCGTCTTCAACACCGGCCTCGCGCTGGTCTTCGCGCGGATGGGGTCCAAGACCCCCGACCTCGCGCAGCTGATGCCCTTCCTCACCCGCACGTGGATGTACGCCTCGGGCGTGATGTTCTCGATCGGCACGATGCTGAAGGACAAGCCGGCCTGGATCGCGGACGTCCTCCAGTGGAACCCCGCGGCGATCTACATGGACCTGGTGCGCTTCTCGCTGATCGAGGACTACGGCGCCTCGAACCTGCCGCCCCACGTCTGGCTCTTCGCGGTCGGCTGGGCCGTCCTCATCGGCGCCGGCGGCTTCGTGTACTTCTGGAAGGCTGAGGAGCGTTACGGCCGTGGCTGAGATCACCAAGGGCAACGTGCCCACCGTCATCGCCGACGAGGTGCACATCGTGTACCGCGTCAACACCGGCAGCTCCGGCAAGGGCAGCGCCACCGCGGCGCTGAGCAAGATACTCCGCCGCGGCAAGGGCGACTCCCCGGGCGTCCGCCGGGTCCACGCCGTGCGCGGGGTCTCCTTCACCGCGTACCGAGGCGAGGCCATCGGCCTCATCGGCTCCAACGGCTCCGGCAAGTCCACCCTGCTGCGCGCCATCGCGGGCCTGCTGCCCTGCGAGTCCGGCAAGGTCTACACCGACGGCCAGCCCTCGCTGCTGGGCGTGAACGCCGCCCTGATGAACGACCTCACGGGCGAGCGCAACGTGGTCCTCGGCGGTCTCGCGATGGGCATGACCCGCGAGCAGATCAAGGAGCGCTACGAGGACATCGTCGACTTCTCGGGGATCAACGAGAAGGGGGACTTCATCTCCCTTCCCATGCGCACCTACTCCTCGGGCATGGCGGCGCGCCTGCGCTTCTCGATCGCGGCCGCCAAGGACCACGACGTCCTGATGATCGACGAGGCCCTCGCCACCGGTGACCGCAAGTTCCAGGTCCGTTCCGAGGCGCGCATCCGTGAACTGCGGGAGAAGGCCGGCACGGTCTTCCTGGTGAGCCACAACAACAACTCCATCCGCGACACCTGCAGCCGGGTGCTGTGGCTGGAGAAGGGCGAACTCCTGATGGACGGGCCCACCGAGGAAGTCGTCTCCGCGTACGAGAAGGCAACCAGCCACTGACCGGACGCTCCGGCCCGCCGGATCCGGCCGTCGCAGGCCCCCGTCGCTCCGCGCGCCGGGGGCCTCGCCGTGCGGCGGGATCCGGCCGGGGCCGACATTCCGAGGTGCCGTGGACACCCGATAGGCCCCCGCGGCGTTGTACAGCGTAAGCTGAAGCAGTTCTCAATCACGCCAAGAGGGGACGATTCCCCACAACCGGTTCTCCCCGGATACTCCCGGGTAAACTTCGGCGGCGTGTCCGAAATGGGATGACTTGGGTCGGCAGTGTAGAACGGGAGACGTGACGGCAATGGCTACGGGAATTCTGCGGTCCCCAGACGCAGTGGCCGTCCCCGCCGCGGGCGGCGGGCGGTGACCGCCGGGCCCGGCATCCGGCCCGGCTCCTGCGACGCCGTCCTCGACCCCCACGCCCGCGCCACCCTCGCCAAGGCCGCGGCGGAGAACTTCCCCGTCGCCCCCGCCTTCCTGCCCCGCGCCTGGCGCGAGGGTCTGACGGCGGTCTACGGCTACGCCCGCCTCGTCGACGACATCGGCGACGGCGACCTCGCCCCCGGCGGCCGTGACGCCGTGCTCCTGGGCCTCGACGCGGCCGCGGCGGACGACCGCCCCGCCATGCTCGACGCCTTCGAGGCCGACCTGCTGCGCGTCTTCGGCTCCGCCGACGGCCCGCCCCGCCACCCCTTGCTGCTGGCCCTGCGCCCCGTCGTGCGCGACCACGGCCTCACCCCCGAGCCCTTCCTCGGGCTCATCGAGGCCAACCGCCAGGACCAGCACGTCACGCGGTACGAGACGTACGCGGACCTCCTCGCCTACTGCGAGCTCTCCGCCAATCCCGTGGGCCGCCTCGTGCTCGCCCTGACCGGTACCGCCACTCCCGAGCGGATCCGCCGCTCCGACGCCGTCTGCACCGCCCTGCAGATCGCCGAACACCTCCAGGACGTCGCCGAGGACCTCGGCCGCGACCGGATCTATCTCCCCGCGCAGGACATGCGCCGCTTCCACGTCACCGAGAACGACCTGCGGGCCCCGTCCGCCGGAGCGTCCGTACGCTCCCTGGTCGCATTCGAAGCCGAACGCGCACGCGAACTCCTGAATGAAGGCACCCCCCTCGTGGGTAGCGTGCACGGCAGGCTACGGCTGTTGCTCGCGGGGTTCGTGGGAGGAGGGCGCGCCGCCCTGCGGGCGATTTCGGCCGCAGGCTTCGACGTGCTCCCCGGCCCGCCCAAGCCCACCCGGAGCCTCCTGCTCCGCGAGGTGGCCGCCGTCCTGCGCACAGCGCCGAGAAAGGGGTGAGCCCGAACGTGGAGGGCCCCACACACGCGTCCGCTCCGTCCGCTCCGGTCCTCGCGGCCTACAGCTACTGCGAGGCCGTCACCGGCACGCAGGCGCGCAACTTCGCGTACGGCATCCGGCTGCTGCCCACCGACAAGCGGCACGCGATGTCGGCGCTGTACGCCTTCTCGCGGCGCGTCGACGACATCGGAGACGGCACGCTCCCGCCCGAGGCCAAGCTCGTACGGCTGGAGGAGACGCGCGCCCTGCTCGCCCGCATCCGGGCCGAGGAGGTCGACGAGGACGACACCGACCCGGTCGCCGTCGCCCTCGCCCACGCCTCGCGGCGCTTCCCCATCCCCCTCGGCGGCCTCGACGAACTCATCGACGGGGTCCTGATGGACGTCCGCGGCGAGGAGTACGAGACCTGGGACGACCTCAAGGCCTACTGCCGCTGCGTGGCCGGGGCCATCGGACGGCTCTCCCTCGGCGTCTTCGGCACCGTGCGCACCGGCGGTCCCGGCGCCTTCGAAGCCGACCGCGCCGACGAGTACGCCGACACCCTGGGCCTGGCCCTGCAACTCACCAACATCCTGAGGGACGTCCGCGAGGACGCGGCCAACGGCCGCACCTACCTCCCCGCCGAGGACCTCGCCAAGTTCGGCTGCTCCGAAGGCTTCCACGGCGACCGGGCCCCCGCCGGATCCGACTTCGCCGGCCTCGTCCACCACGAAGTACGGCGCGCACGGGCCCTGTTCGTCGAGGGCTACCGGCTGCTGCCTATGCTCGACCGGCGCAGCGGCGCCTGCGTGGCCGCCATGGCCGGCATCTACCGCCGCCTCCTGGACCGCATCGAGCGCGAGCCCGAGGCCGTGCTGCGCGGGCGCGTCTCGCTGCCGACCCACGAGAAGGCGTACGTCGCCGTGCGCGGCCTCTCGGGCCTCGACGCCCGCACCATCTCCCGCCAGAGCACGCGCAGGCGCGTCTGATGCGGCGCACCAGGACCCCCGCCCCGGCCCGCCCCGCGGCGGATCGGGCCGACGGCCGGGCAACCCCGGCCGCCGCGGCGGCGTCTCTCCGGGCGGGCGAAGGCCGTGGTCCGCGCCGGGCCGCGGCGCACCGAGGCGTGCCCGCCCCCACCGCCCGCCAGGGCCACCGCACCACGGGGGAGGACGCATGAGCACCGCCGACCGGAGCCCGCGGCGAGACGCCGACCAGGACGCCGCCCGGCACGCCGTCGTCGTCGGCGGCGGACTCGCCGGAGTCACCGCCGCGCTCCGGCTCGCCGACGCCGGACTGCGGGTCACCCTGCTCGAAAGCCGCCCCCGGCTCGGCGGCCTCGCGTTCTCCTTCAAGCGCGGCGAGCTGACCGTCGACAACGGCCAGCACGTCTACCTCCGCTGCTGCACGGCCTACCGGTGGTTCCTGGACCGCGTCGGCGGCGCGGACCTCGCCCCGGTCCAGGACCGGCTCGACGTCCCCGTCCTCGACGTCGCCCACCCCCGGGGACCCCGCCTGGGCCGGCTGCGCCGCAGCGCCCTGCCCGTCCCCCTGCACCTGGCCGCCTCCCTGGCCACCTACCCGCACCTCTCGCTCGCCGAGCGGGCGGCCGTGGGACGCGCCGCCCTCGCCCTGCGCCGCCTCGACCCCGCCGACCCGGCCCTCGACGGCCTGGACTTCGCCACCTGGCTCGCCCGCTACGGCCAGTCCCCGCGCACCGTCGAGGCCCTCTGGGACCTCGTCGGCATCGCCACCCTCAACGCCACCGCCGACCAGTCCTCGCTGGGCCTGGCCGCCATGGTCTTCAAGACCGGCCTGCTCTCCGAGAACGGCGCCGCAGACATCGGCTGGGCCCGCGTCCCGCTCGGCGACCTCCACGACACCCTCGCCCGCAAGGCCCTCGACGCGGCCGACGTGCGCACCGCACTGCGCACCCGCGTCACCTGCGTCTCCCGTACGGACGACGGGAACTGGCGGGTGGACACCGAAGAGGAGTCCCTCGCGGCGGGCACCGTCGTCCTCGCCGTCCCGCAGCGCGAGGCCCACGGGCTGCTCCCGCCCGGGGCGCTGGCCGACCCGGACAAGCTCCTCGACATCGGCACCGCGCCCATCCTCAACGTCCACGTCGTCTACGACCGCAAGGTGCTCAGGCAGCCCTTCTTCGCGGCCCTGGGCTCCCCGGTCCAGTGGGTCTTCGACCGCACCGACTCCTCCGGGCTCACCGACGGCGGCCAGTACCTGGCCCTGTCCCAGTCGGTGGCCCAGGACGACATCGACGAACCGGTGTCCGTCCTGCGCGCCAAGTACCTGCCGGAGCTGGAGCGGCTGCTGCCCGCCGCCCGCGGCGCGAAGGTGCGCGACTTCTTCGTCACCCGGGAACGCACCGCCACCTTCGCCCCGAGTCCGGGCGTCGGCCGGCTGCGCCCCGGCAACCGGACCGACACGCCGGGCCTCTATCTCGCAGGTGCGTGGACCGCCACCGGCTGGCCCGCGACCATGGAGAGCGCGGTCCGCAGCGGCACCGGTGCGGCACGGGCGGCACTCACCGCCCTGGGCCGCCCCGCCGGACGTCCTCCGTGGGAGGCGGCATGACGACCACGACCACCAGCACAACCGGCACAGCACGTACAGGAACCAGAGGAGAGCCAGTGAACCCGGGGAACCCGGCCGTCGAGAACACGGCTGCCAGTGTGGGCACGGCCGGCGGGGAGCAGGCGGACACGCTCGCCCTCCTGGAACGCGGCCGCACGCTGTCGACCCCCGTGCTCCGCGCCGCCGTAGACCGGCTCGCGGCGCCCATGGACACGGTCGCCGCCTACCACTTCGGCTGGATCGACGCCCAGGGCAACCCGGCGGACGGCGACGGGGGCAAGGCCGTCCGGCCCGCCCTCGCCCTGCTCTCCGCCGAGGCCGCCGGCGCCTCCGCCGAGGTCGGCGTCCCCGGCGCCGTCGCCGTGGAGCTCGTCCACAACTTCTCGCTGCTGCACGACGACCTGATGGACGGCGACGAACAGCGCCGCCACCGCGACACGGTCTGGAAGGTCCACGGACCGGCGCTGGCGATCCTCGTCGGCGACGCCCTCTTCGCCCTCGCCAACGAGGTCCTGCTGGAGCTGGGCACCGTCGAGGCGGGCCGCGCGGCCCGCCGCCTGACCACCGCCAGCCGCAAGCTCATCGACGGCCAGGCCCAGGACATCTCCTACGAGCACCGCGAGAGCGTCAGCGTCGAGGAGTGCCTGGAGATGGAGGGCAACAAGACGGGCGCCCTGCTCGCCTGCGCGGTCTCCATCGGTGCCGTCCTGGGCGGCGCCGACGACCGCACCGCCGACAAGCTGGAGGAGTACGGCTACCACCTCGGCCTCGCCTTCCAGGCCGTCGACGACCTCCTCGGCATCTGGGGCGACCCGGACGCCACCGGCAAGCAGACCTGGAGCGACCTGCGCCAGCGCAAGAAGTCCCTGCCCGTGGTCGCCGCCCTCGCGGCCGGCGGACCCGCCTGCGAGGAACTCGCCCGGCTGCTCGCCGCCGACGCCAAGAGCAACGACTTCGAGAACTTCTCCGAGGAGGAGTTCGCCCACCGCGCCGCGCTCATCGAGGCCGCGGGCGGCCGCCAGTGGACCGCCGACGAGGCCCGGCGCCAGCACGCGGTGGCGATCCGCGCCCTGGACGACGTGAACATGCCGCAGCGGGTACGGGACCAGCTCGTCGCCCTCGCCGACTTCGTCGTCGTGCGCAAGAGGTGATCGCCACCCGGCAGCGGATATGAAGCGCGAGTCGCCGGCCGGCGCCGCCACCTGCTAGCGCGCACCGGCCGACGGCAGACCCCAGCACAGCAGAGGACACTGTTCTAAGGGGAAGCCATGACAGCGACGACCGACGGCGCCGGTGCGATGGCCCGCGGTGCGGATCCGGAGCGCGCAGAAGGGCCGGCCGGGACGGCCGGCCCGGCGCCCACCACCTCGGTGCCCGCCGCGCCGACGGGTGCGCCCGGAGGGCCGCCCGGGGGCGGGGGCGGGCCCGGCGGCCCGCCGCGCGGTGTCCAGGAGGCCGCCGACAAGGCCGTCCGCGCGCTGCTGGAGCGCCAGGACCCGGCCGGGTGGTGGAAGGGCGACCTGGAGACCAACGTCACCATGGACGCCGAGGACCTGCTGCTGCGGCAGTTCCTCGGCATCCGGGACGAGGCCACCACGCGCGCCGCCGCCCTCTTCATCCGGGGCGAACAGCGCGAGGACGGGACCTGGGCCACCTTCCACGGCGGCCCGCCCGAACTCTCCGCCACCATCGAGGCGTACGTCGCCCTGCGCCTCGCCGGGGACGACCCCGGCAGCCCGCACATGGCCCGCGCCTCGGCCTGGATCCGGGCCCACGGCGGGATCGCCGCCGCCCGGGTGTTCACCCGGATCTGGCTCGCCCTGTTCGGCTGGTGGAACTGGGACCACCTGCCCGAACTCCCGCCCGAGCTGGTCTTCCTGCCCTCCTGGGTGCCGCTGAACATCTACGACTTCGGCTGCTGGGCCCGCCAGACCATCGTCCCGCTCACCGTCGTCTCGGCCCTGCGGCCCGTCCGCCCGGCCCCCTTCGCGCTCGACGAGCTGCACACCGACGCGCGCAACCCCTTCCCGGCCAGGCCGACCGCTCCGCTCGCCACCTGGGAAGGGGCCTTCCAGCGCATGGACAAGGCCCTGCACGTCTACCGGCGGTTCGCCCCGGGCCGACTGCGCAAGGCCGCCATGACGGCCGCCGGCCGCTGGATCGTCGAGCGCCAGGAGAACGACGGCTGCTGGGGCGGGATCCAGCCACCCGCGGTGTACTCCGTCATCGCCCTGCACCTGCTCGGCTACGACCTGGGGCACCCGGTGATGCGGGCCGGACTGGAGTCCCTCGACCGGTTCGCCGTCTGGCGCGAGGACGGCGCCCGGATGATCGAGGCCTGCCAGTCCCCCGTGTGGGACACCTGCCTCGCCGCGATCGCCCTCGCCGACGCCGGGGTGCGCCCCGACCACCCCGCCCTGGTCAAGGCCGCCGACTGGATGCTCGGCGAGGAGATCCGGCGCAGCGGAGACTGGGCCGTGCGCCGCCCCGGGCTCGAACCGGGCGGCTGGGCCTTCGAGTTCCACAACGACAACTACCCGGACATCGACGACACCGCCGAAGTCGTCCTGGCCCTGCGCCGCATCCACCACCCCGAACCGGCGAAGGTCGAGGCCGCCATCGCCCGCGGGGTGTCCTGGAACCTCGGCATGCAGTCGAAGAACGGCGCCTGGGGGGCCTTCGACGCCGACAACACCAGCCCCTTCCCCAACCGGCTGCCCTTCTGCGACTTCGGCGAGGTGATCGACCCGCCCTCGGCCGACGTCACCGCCCACGTCGTCGAGATGCTCGCCTTCGAGGGCAAGGCCGCCGACCCGCGCACCCGACGCGGCATCGCCTGGCTGCTCGCCGAACAGGAGCCGGACGGCGCCTGGTTCGGACGCTGGGGCACCAACTACGTCTACGGGACGGGTTCGGTGGTCCCCGCCCTCACCGCCGCCGGCACCGCCCCCTCGCACCCCGCGATCCGGCGGGCCGTGGGCTGGCTGGAATCCGTACAGAACGAGGACGGCGGCTGGGGCGAGGACCAGCGCTCCTACCAGGACCGCTCCTGGGCCGGGAAGGGCGCCTCCACCGCCTCCCAGACCGCCTGGGCGCTGATGGCGCTGCTGTCGGCGGGGGAGCGCGACGGCGGGGCCGTCGAGCGCGGGCTGGCGTACCTGGTCAGGACCCAGCGCCCCGACGGGACCTGGGACGAGCCGTACTTCACCGGCACCGGCTTCCCCTGGGACTTCTCCATCAACTACCACCTCTACCGGCAGGTGTTCCCCCTCACCGCCCTGGGCCGCTACCTCCACGGAGAACCGTTCGGCCCCGACGGTCCGCGCGCGGGCGGGGCGCGCCGGCCGGCCGGAGGGGCGTGATGGCCGCCGGAGCGCCGCCGCCCCGGCCCCCGCTGCTGATCGCCTGCGCCCTGCGCATCGAGCAGGCGGCCCTGCGCAGCGCGGGCCGCGGCGGCGCACCGCAGGGGGCGCTGCTGCGCACCGGCATGGGCCCGCGCGCGGCCGAGCGCGCCCTCACCCGGGCCCTGGGGCGGCCGGGCATGGAGCGGGCCGCCGTCCTGGCGACCGGCTTCTGCGCCGGCCTCGTCCCCGGGATGCACCCCGGCGACCTGGTCGTCGCCGAGGAGACCCGGGACCCGCGCGGGGCGGTCGCCTGTACCGGCACCGCCCTCCTCGCCGAGGCACTGGCCCGGGCGGTGCCCGGCCGGACCGTGCACCTCGGCGCACTGACCGGATCCGACCACGTCGTCCGCGGGCAGGAGCGCGCGCAACTGCGCGCCACCGGTGCCATCGCGGTCGACATGGAGTCCGCGGCCACCCTGTGGACCGCGCACGGGGGCGCCGACCGTCCCCTTGCGGCCGTTCGGGTGATCGTGGACGCTCCGGAGCACGAGCTCGTCCGTATCGGCACGGTGCGCGGTGGAATATCGGCCTTCCGCGTGCTGCGTGCCGTACGGCCCGCGTTCCATGACTGGCACCGTTCGTTGCTGCTCCCCAGGAGGTGAGCCAGATGGCCATGCCGTTGCGACAGTCCATCAGGGTCGGGACCTATCTTCTCGAACAGAAGCTCCGCAAGCGCGAGAAGTTCCCGCTGATCGTCGAGCTGGAGCCGCTCTACGCGTGCAACCTGGCCTGTGAGGGGTGCGGGAAGATCCAGCATCCGGCGGGCGTGCTCAAGCAGCGCATGCCGGTCGCCCAGGCGGTCGGCGCCGTCCTGGAGTCCGGCGCCCCGATGGTGTCCATCGCGGGCGGCGAGCCCCTGATGCACCCGCAGATCGACGAGATCGTGCGGCAGCTCGTGGCCAGGCGGAAATACGTCTTCCTCTGCACCAACGCGATGCTGCTCCGCAAGAAGATCGAGAAGTTCACCCCCTCCCCGTATTTCGCCTTCGCCGTGCACATCGACGGGCTGCGCGAACGCCACGACGAATCCGTGGCCAAGGAAGGCGTTTTCGACGAAGCCGTGGCGGCCATCAAGGAGGCCAAGCGCCGCGGATTCCGGGTCACCACCAACTCCACGTTCTTCAACACCGACACGCCCCAGACGATCATCGAGGTGCTGAACTACCTCAACGACGACCTCAAGGTCGACGAAATGATGATCTCGCCCGCCTATGCCTACGAAAAGGCCCCCGACCAGGAACACTTCCTGGGCGTCGAACAGACCCGGGAACTCTTCAAGAAGGCCTTCGCCGGAGGCAACCGGCTGCGCTGGCGGCTCAACCACTCCCCGCTCTTCCTCGACTTCCTCGAAGGCAAGGCGGATTTCCCCTGCACGGCCTGGGCCATTCCGAACTACTCCCTCTTCGGCTGGCAGCGCCCCTGCTACCTGATGAGCGACGGTTACGTGCCCACGTACCGGGAGCTGATCGAGGACACCGACTGGAGCAAGTACGGCCGCGGGAAGGACCCGCGCTGCGCGAACTGCATGGCGCACTGCGGCTACGAGCCCACCGCCGTCCTCGCCACCATGGGATCCCTCAAGGAGTCCCTGCGCGCGGCCCGGGAGACGATCGGCGGCAACCGGGCCGGCTCGTCATGACCCCCGCGCCCCGAGGGGGCGGGGGCTTCGACCTCGCCGCGCTGCTGGCCGAGCGCGGCGGGGAGCGGTACGAGCTGCACGCCCGCCACCTCAACCACCAGCTGCCCCGGATGCTGCGCACCATCGGCTTCGACAAGGTCTACGTACGGGCCGAGGGCGCCCACTTCTGGGACGACGAGGGCAACGACTACCTCGACATGCTGGCCGGCTTCGGCGTGATGGGCCTGGGCCGCCACCACCCCGTCGTGCGCCGCGCCCTGCACGACGTGTTGGACGCCCAGCTCGCCGACCTGACCCGCTTCGACTGCCAGCCGCTGCCCGGACTGCTGGCCGAGAAGCTCCTCGGCCACAGCCCCCACCTGGACCGGGTCTTCTTCGGGAACAGCGGCACCGAGGCCGTCGAGACCGCCCTGAAGTTCGCCCGCTACGCCACCGGCCGCCCCAGGATCCTCTACTGCGACCACGCCTTCCACGGGCTCACCACGGGCTCGCTGTCGGTCAACGGGGAGGGCGGCTTCCGCGACGGTTTCGCCCCCCTGCTCCCCGACACGAAGATCGCGCTGGGGGACCTGGACGCCCTGGAGGCGGAGCTCCGGCGCGGGGACGTCGCCGCCCTGATCGTCGAGCCGGTCCAGGGCAAGGGCGTGCTCGCCGCCCCGCCCGGATACCTGCGCGCCGCACAGGAACTGCTGCACCGCCACAAGGCGCTGCTCATCGCGGACGAGGTCCAGACCGGCCTCGGACGGACGGGCGATTTCTACGCGTACCAGCACGAGCCGGGCGTGGAACCGGACCTGGTGTGCGTGGCCAAGGCCCTCTCCGGCGGCTACGTCCCCGTCGGGGCGACCCTCGGCAAGGACTGGATCTTCCAGAAGGTCTACTCCTCCATGGACCGCGTGCTGGTGCACTCCGCCAGCTTCGGCTCCAACGCGCAGGCGATGGCGGCCGGGCTGGCGGTCCTCGCCGTCATGGAGGACGAGCAGGTGGTGGCCAACGCCCGCGCGACGGGCGACCTGCTGCGCGGGCGGCTCGCGGCGCTGGTGGACGAGTACGAGCTGCTGCACGAGGTGCGGGGGCGCGGCCTGATGATCGGCATCGAGTTCGGCCGGCCGTCCTCCCTGGGGCTGCGCAGCCGCTGGGCCGTGCTCCAGGCGGCCCGCAAGGGCCTGTTCGCGCAGATGGTCGTGGCGCCGCTGCTGAACCGGCACCGGATCCTGACCCAGGTCTCCGGCGACCACCTGGAGGTCATCAAGCTCATCCCGCCGCTGATCGTGGACGAGGGGGACGTGGACCGGTTCGTCGGGGCGTTCCGCGAGGTCATGGACGAGGCGCACGGCGGGGGCGGCCTGATGTGGGACTTCGGCAGGACCCTGGTCAAGCAGGCGGTCGGCAACCGCTGAGCGGGCGGCGGGGGCCGGGTGTGCCCCCGCCGCGGGCCCCGTCGGCGTCAGCCGACGAGGAGCCGTTCGCGCAGCCGCTCCAGCGTGGCGGGTGCGAGGCCGAGTCCCCCGGCGAGGTAGCCGTCCACCCCGCCCCACTGGCCGTCGATGGTGTCGAACGCCGCGAGCAGGTACTCGGCGCGCGCCTCGAAGAGCGGGGCCAGCAGCTCCATGACCTCGGGGGAGCGGTCCTCGGGCGCGTCGCCGCCGCGCCGGACGCGGTAGCGGTTGTGCGGGGCGTTGGACTCCAGGTAGTCGGCGACGATCGCGTCGCGCCCGACGCCCAGGGCGAGCAGGGTGACGGCGATCGACAGTCCCGCGCGGTCCTTGCCCGCGGCGCAGTGCATCAGTGCCGGGACGCTGTCCTCGGCGAGCGCGCGCACCACCCGGCCGTGCTCGGCGGTGCGGGTGAGGATGATCGTCCGGTACGAGTCCCTCATGCGGGCGGCCGCCTTGCCGTCGCCCAGGACGGTGCGGAGCCGGGCGAGGTCCCCGTCGCGGACCATCTTCCAGAACTCCCGTCCGTCGGCCGGATCCGACAGCGGGATGTTCACGTTGCGCACGCCCGCCAGCTCGACGTCCGGGCCCTCCAGGGCCTGGTCGGCTCCGTTGCGGAAGTCGAAGACGGTGTGCAGCCCGAGGGATTCGAGGAACTCCGTATCGGTTTCGGTGGCATGTGCGAGATGTCCGCTTCGGAACAGTCGTCCCGGCCTGACCCTCCGCCCGTCGGCGGCCGACAGGCCGCCCACGTCACGGAAATTGCGCACTCCGGAGAGCCCGCGCTCCGGCTCCGGGGTGCTCGACGGGGGCTGGGGTATCTGCTGGGTCACGTGCGCTCCTCCGCGTGTCCTGCGTGTGTCCTGCGTGTCCGAATTGATCTGGTTGGGAACAACTTGCCATATGTGGAGGCGAGATCGCGCCAGGCCCCGTGAGCCAGATCATACGGTGACCGTCCGTGCCTGATCGCGAAATCCGAATTCCCTTGCCAGGGCGGTTGTTGCCGCAGGGGAATGGACGGAGGGTGACGGGAATTCCGTTGATCCCTCACGCCTGCTATTCCGTCAGGGAATTCACGGCTTGTTGTGCGCACTCCCGCTGGATTACCTTCGCGATCGATCCGGGTGGACCGCCTCATCCTGCCGCCGCCCGGGAACCGCACCCGACCATCGACGCGCGCGGCAGGAGCGGGGGAACCAGGTAAGTCGCCGTTCCGGATCACTTCCGGGCGGCTCGGGGTGAAGTCGTACGCGTGTTCCACGGGTACGGCCGGACATCTCCAGTCCGAACCCGACAGCTCACCTCGCAGGCGCCGGAGAGGAATTCGCCATGCCCGCAAAGGGTAAGCACCGCCGTCCGAAGTCCCGTTCCATATCCCGTGGCCTCGCCGTGGCCGGCACCGGTGGTGCCGCCCTCGCGCTGCCGCTGACGGTCGCCGCCGGCGCCCACGCCGCCACCGGGGCCGTGACGCCCGCGCAGGTGCCCCAGACCCTCCGGGCCCCCGCCGCCGCTCCGGCCGCCGCCCCCGCCGCCGCTCCGGCCGCCGCCCCCGCCGCCGCTCCGGCTGCCGCTCCGGCCGTCTACACCGTCGTCCCGGGCGACTACCTGTCGAAGATCGCCGCGGAGCGCCACCTCCAGGGCGGCTGGGAGCGGCTCTACGCGGACAACCGCGAGGCCGTCGGCGCGAATCCCTCCCTCATCCACCCGGGCCTGCGGCTGACGCTGGACGGTCCCGCCGGGACCCCCGCGCCGAAGGCTCCTGAGGCCGCGGCCGAGGAATCCTCCAGCGGGACTCCGGCGGCCGACGAGGCCCCGTCCGCGGCCGGCGGGGACACCGCCGACGCCCCCGCCGCGCCCCCCGCACCGCGGTCCGCCGCCTCGCGCGGACCGGCGGCCAAGACCCCGGCCCAGAGCCCGGCGCCCTCCGCGCCCACGGCCCCGGCCGGTTCCGCGGCCCCCGCGAGCGGTTCCGGTTTCGTCGCCCCGGTCGACGGCGGCACCTCCACCCCGTACCACCAGAGCGGCAGCATGTGGTCCTCCGGTTACCACACCGGCGTCGACTTCATCGCCGGCACCGGCACCACCGTCAAGGCGGTCGGCGCGGGCACGGTGGTTTCCGCAGGCTGGGGAGGTGCGTACGGCAACGAGGTCGTCATCCGCCACGCCGACGGCAAGTACTCCCAGTACGGCCACCTCTCCCAGCTGTCCGTCTCGGTGGGCCAGAGCGTCACCGCCGGACAGCGCATCGGCCTCTCCGGCGCCACCGGCAACGTGACGGGCCCGCACCTCCACTTCGAGATCCGCACCGGCCCGTCCTACGGCTCGGACATCGACCCGCTGGCCTACCTCCGCTCCAAGGGCGTGAACGTCTGACGGGAGCCGCGGCAGCGGCACGGACACGCGTGGGGCCGGGACCTGAGGGGGGTCCCGGCCCCACGTGTACTTATTCCTTATCCCCCGCGTGGTATAGATCACGGTCCGTCAACCCCTCATTACGTTGGCGTAGGTTGGTGACGGGGGTGAAGGATGTCGTCCCGTGGCAGCGACGAAGACGACACTCAAGACCATCGGCTCGTACGCGGCGATCGGGGACAGCTTCACCGAAGGCGTGGGGGACCCGGGACCCGGGGATTCCTATCTCGGCTGGGCGGACCGGCTCGCCGTCCTCCTGGCCGATCAGCGCGACGAGCACGACTTCCGGTACGCGAACCTCGCGGTGCGGGGCAAGCTCCTCGACCAGATCGTGGCCGAACAGGTGCCCAGAGCCCAGGACCTCGCCCCGGACCTGGTCACCTTCTGCGCGGGCGGTAACGACATCATCCGGCCGGGCAGCGACCCGGACGACGTGGCGGAGCGGTTCGAGGCGGCGGTGGCCGACCTCACCGGGGCCGTCGGCCTCGTCATGATCACCACCGGCTTCGACACCCGGGGCGTCCCCGTCCTCAAGCACCTGCGGGGCAAGGTCGCGACGTACAGCGCGCACGTACGTTCCATCGCGGACCGCTACGACTGCCCGGTCCTCGACCTCTGGTCGCTGAAGTCGGTGCAGGACCGCCGGGCCTGGGACGGCGACCGGCTGCACCTCTCGCCCGAGGGCCACACCCGTGTCGCGCTCCGCGCCGCACAGGTCCTCGGCTACGAGATCCCCGCCGACCCGGACCAGCCGTGGCCGCCCACCCCGCCGCGCGGATCGGTGGACGTCACCCGGGACAACATCCAGTGGGCGCGCGAGCACCTCGTGCCCTGGATCGGCCGCCGGCTGCGCGGGGAGTCCTCCGGCGACCACGTCGAGGCCAAGCGCCCGGACCTGCTGCCGCTCTAGGCCCTGCCGTCAAAGGCGTCGCGGGCCGGGCGCCACGGTGACGACGGGGCCCCGCGGCCCGGAGGAGCGCCCGCACGGGCGGTCCCTGGGGAGTCGGCCGGGAGATCCGGCCGACTCGCGGGCGGGACGAGGAATCCTGGGGGGCCGGTACGCGTTGGGATGGTCGTGGTCGTACGACCGTCCCACACCGCCCTGCACCTCCAGGAGGCGCCTTGACCGGCTCCCAACCCCTGCGTCCCCGGCTGCGCGCCCTGCGGCCCGAAGCCTTCGGCGCGGACCCCTCCGGCGCACGGCTGGAGCGGATCCTGCGCTCGCCGAACTTCGCCGACGGCGTCTTCCAGAACCCCGTGGGCGCACGGACCAGGCCCTCCGGGTCGATGGTCGAGTTCGCCAAGATCTACTTCCACAAGGAGCAGCGGGTACGGCGCAACCCGGGCGCCCCCATCCCGGTGTACCCCACCACCCTCGCCGAGCTGGCGAAACCGCCGGTCAGCGGGCTGCGCCTGACCTGGATGGGGCATTCCAGCGTGCTCGCCGAGATCGACGGGCGCAGGGTCCTCTTCGACCCGGTCTGGGGCGAGCGCTGCTCCCCCTTCCCGTTCGCCGGACCCAAGCGGCTGCACCCGGTCCCCGTGCCGCTGGCCTCCCTCGGCGAGGTCGACGTCGTGGTGATCTCCCACGACCACTACGACCACCTCGACCTGCCCACCATCAAGGCACTGGCCGGTACGGACACCGTCTTCGCCGTCCCGCTCGGCGTCGGCGCGCACCTGGAGCGCTGGGGCGTGTCGCCGGACCGGCTGCGCGAGCTCGACTGGAACGAGACGACCGAGGTCGCAGGGCTCTCCCTCACGGCCACCCCGGCCCGCCACTTCTGCGGCCGCGGGCTGCGCAACCAGCAGTTCACCCTCTGGGCCTCCTGGGTCGTGACGGGCGGGGAACACCGGATCTTCCACAGCGGGGACACCGGCTACTTCCCCGGCTTCAAGGAGATCGGCGCCGCGCACGGCCCCTTCGACGCGACGATGATCCAGATCGGCGCCTACTCCGAGTACTGGCCGGACATCCACATGACCCCCGCGGAGGGGATCCAGGCCCACCTCGACCTCCAGGGCGGCCTCCCGCACGGGACGATGCTGCCGATCCACTGGGGCACCTTCAACCTGGCCCCGCACCCGTGGGACGAGCCCGGCGAGGGGACCGTCGCCGCCGCCGGGGCGGCCGGGGCGGCCGTCGCCCTGCCGATCCCGGGCCAGCCCTTCGAACCGGGCGCGGCCGACGCCCCGGACCGGGCCTGGTGGCGCCCCTTCGTGGCCGCGCCCCCGGCCCCGGTGACGACCACCCCCGTACGGGCGCGGCCCGCGGCCGCTCCCGTCGCCCCGGCACCGGCCGGACAGGGCGAGCCGGAGGCCGTGGGGTCGTAGCGGACCGGGGACCCGGTGCCCCCGGTGGCGCGGGGGCGCGGGGGCCCGGTGGGACGCCTGGGCCCCGGCGTTCGTGGGGAGCGAGGGCCGGGCGGCGTACGCCCCCCGGCCGTGCCGGGGCACGCGCTCCCGGCGCATTCGGCCTCTCGTACGAGCGCTCCATCGGGAGCGGGAAGCAGCCCGCCGAAGTTCCCCAACTGGGCGTCAGGGGCGGGAGCATGCGGTCTAGCGTGGGTATCCGGTGATCAACACCGGGCCCCGGGACCGCCGGTGGCCGGGCCCCACGTACCGAGGACGCCGATGTCCGGATTCCGCGCCGCCCGCCACGCCCCGTCGAGACACGCCGTCACCGGACCCGGCCGGCAGATACGCCCCCAGTTGCTGCGCGCCGCCGTACTGCCCACGCTCGCCGCCGGGCTCAGCGGCACCGCCGCGGTCATCTTCACCCTGCAGCTCGGCGGGGGCGCCGGGGCGCGCGACGCCCGGCTGTGGCCCGTCCTCACCGGCTGCGCCCTGCTCGTCGTCGGCGCCCTCGCCTGCGCCCTGCTCGGGGCGCAGCGGGCGGCCAAGGCCGTGCGCGACCGCTGCGAGGCCCTGCGCCGCTCCAGCGTGCGGGGCCGCCAGGAGCTGCGGACGGCCGCCGAGCGGCTGGAGCGGGGGGAGAGTCCGGGACGGCCCGTGCGCGGGGGGCCCAGCGGTCCGCCGGCGGCCGGCGATCCGGCCGGGGTGGACGAGTTCTGGCTGCTCGCGCAGGAGCTGCGCGGTGCCCGGGAACAGGCGCACACGACCCTGGTGCGACTGGCCGTCCCGGCCGCCCCGAGCGACAGCGACCGCAAGGTGGAGGTCTTCGTCAACCTCGCGCGCCGGCTTCAGTCGCTCGTGCACCGCGAGATCTCCCTCCTCGACGAGCTGGAGGACACGGTCGAGGACCCCGACCTGCTCAAGGAGCTCTTCCACGTCGACCACCTCGCCACCCGGATCCGGCGGCACGCCGAGAACCTCGCCGTGCTCGGCGGGGCCGCCTCGCGACGCCAGTGGACCCGGCCCATCGACCTGAGCGAGGTGCTGCGTTCCTCGGTGGCCGAGGTCGAGCAGTACACACGGGTCAAGGTGGTGCCGCCGGCGGGCGGCACGGTGCGCGGCCACGCCGTCGCCGACGTGGTGCACCTGCTGGCCGAACTCGTCGAGAACGCCACGGTGTTCTCCGCCCCCGACACCGACGTCGTGGTGCGGGCGGAGCGGGTCACCGCCGGGATCGCGGTCGAGGTCGAGGACCGCGGACTGGGCATGCCCGCCGGGGAGCAGCACCGTATGAACGCCCTGCTGGGGGACCCCGACCAGGTCAGCGTGCGGCACCTGCTGGCCGACGGGCGGATCGGGCTGTTCGTGGTCTCGGCGCTGGCCCGCCGCCACGGCATCGCCGTCGAGCTGAAGTCCAACATCTACGGCGGGGTGCTCGCCGTACTGGTGCTGCCCCAGGGGCTGCTGGGCGCGGACGCGCCGAGCGGCGCCGACGCGCTGGACGGATCGCGGGCCACCTCCTGGGGGACCGGCGAGGGCGGCGCGGTGCCCGCGCTGGAACCCGTACGCGTGCACGTGCCGGGTTCCCGGCCGCAGTGGGAGCCCGAGCCGGAGCGGGGGAGCGGCGGGTGGTGGGCGCAGGCGACGGCCTCCGCGGCGGAGCCCCCCGCGGGCGGCCCGGTGCCCGCTTCCGTTCCGCCGCCCCCGGCGGCGGCCGGGCTCTCGGCCGGGCCCCCCGGCCCGCCCGCCACGGCCGGAGCGCCACGGCCCGCCGTCCCCGCCCCTGCCACCGCCCCCGCCCGC